>CAZNTP010000061.1:0-10152 GCA_964575985.1 uncultured Ruminococcus sp.
AAATGCGTTCAAACGGTATTGAAGAGGAATATATTACAGGCGGCGCCGATGAATATGAAAAATGGCTTCGTTTTGCAGAGACTATGCCTAAGCTTATTGGAAATCCGCTTTATCATTGGACTCATTTAGAGCTTAAAAGATATTTTGATATTGATGAAAGTCTTAATGCAAATACTGCTAAGGCTATTTGGGATAAGGTAAACGTTTGCCTTAAAAAACCTGAATTTTCTGTAAAAAATCTTATCAGAAAATCTAATGTTGAGGTTATTTGCACAACTGATGCGCCTTATGATACACTTGAATATCACAAGCAATTAAAGGATTTTGATGTAAAAGTAATTCCTACCTTCCGTCCCGACCTTAACGATATCAGAGACGATATTGCCGAGCGTATGGATTATTTTAATGATAACGGTTGTAGACTTTCCGACCACGCTATTGATGAAATGAATGACGATATTATCGAAAAAATCGTATTTTTGGGTAAGGAATATGCAAAACGCGGTTGGACAATGCAGTTACATATTGGTGCTTTGCGTAACAACAACTCAAAAATGTTTGAAAAATTAGGCGCCGATACAGGCTTTGACTCGGTTAACGATTTTGAAATTGCTGTCGGCCTTTCAAAAATTCTTGATTCGCTTGAAAAAGAAGATGCACTACCTAAAACTATCATATATTGCCTTAATCCAAAGGATAACTATGTAATAGGAACAATGCTTGGCAACTTCCAAAAGGGTCCCGTTGCAGGTAAAATTCAGTTCGGCTCGGGTTGGTGGTTCTGTGATAACCGCGACGGTATGCAGGAGCAGTTAAAAGCGCTGGCTAATCTTGGTTGTCTTGGTAACTTTGTTGGTATGCTTACCGACTCTCGTAGCTTTGTATCATATACCCGACATGAGTATTTCAGAAGAATACTTTGCAATCTTTTAGGTCAGTGGGTTGAGGACGGCGAATATCCCGAAGACTATGAAAGCTTAAAGACCATAGTTGAGGGTATATGCTATAAAAATGCAAAAGAATATTTTAACTTTTAATTTGGAGGAACTTTGTTATGGAAAAATACGTACCCGTTGTAGTTATTAAAGAGCTTAGTGAAACAGACAAAATTCTCACAGCCTTAAAGGCTTCGGGAATTAACTGTGCAGAAATTACATTCCGCACTGCTTGTGCGGCGGAGGCTATTGAATATGCCTGCAAGAATTACCCAGATATGTCAATCGGCGCAGGTACTGTTATTAATGCCGAGCAGTGTGAAGCCGCTCTTAAGGCAGGCGCTCAGTTTATTGTGTCACCCGGTCTTTCAGTAACAGTTGCAAAAATTTGTAATGAGAGAAATATTCCGTATTACCCAGGTTGTGTTACACCTACCGAGATTATGCAGGCATTAGAGCTTGGTATTACCACAGTTAAATTCTTCCCTGCAAATGTTTACGGCGGTCTTAAGGCTTTAAAGGCTCTCTCAGCCCCGTTCCCGCAGGTTAAGTTTATTCCCACAGGCGGTGTGGATAGAAGCAATATTGACGAGTTTTTAGCCTTTGATAAAATTGAGGCTATCGGCGGAAGCTTTTTTGTAAAAGAAGCACTTGAAAAAATGGAGGGTAAATAAAATGAGAGTTGTTACTTTTGGTGAATTAATGTTAAGATTAGCCCCTAACGGCTATTACAGATTTTTTCAGAACGATCAGCTGCAAGCCACCTTTGGCGGCGGCGAGGCTAATGTTGCAGTAAGTCTTGCAAATTACGGTCTTGACAGTGTTTATGTCACAAAGCTGCCTAAGCACGCTATAGGTCAGGCTGCAGTTGACAGTCTTCGTTATTTTGGCGTAGATACCTCTAAAATCGTTCGCGGCGGCGAAAGAGTAGGTATTTACTATCTTGAAAAGGGCGCTTCACAAAGAGGCTCTGTTTGTATTTATGACCGCAAGTATTCTGCAATTCAGCAAGCAACAACTGCTGATTTCGATTGGGACAGCATTTTTGAGGGCGCAGATTGGTTCCATTTTACAGGTATTACCCCAGCGCTTGGCGAGAATGTTGTTGAAATCTGTAAAGAGGCTTGCAAAGCCGCAAAGGCAAGGGGAGTTAAAATTTCCTGCGACCTTAACTACAGAGGTAAGCTCTGGACCAGAGAAGAGGCAAGAGCCGCTATGACCGAGCTTTGCCAGTATGTTGATGTTTGTATCTCTAACGAAGAGGATGCAAAGGACGTATTCGGTATTGAGGCTGAGGGCACCGATATTTACGGTGGTAAGCTCAACCATGAGGGTTACAAGAGTGTTGCAAAGCAATTAGCCGATAAATTTGGTTTCGAAAAAGTAGCGATTACACTTCGTACATCAATTTCTGCCAGTGACAATGATTGGGCAGGTATGCTTTATGACGGTGAGGATTATTATTTCTCAAAATCTTATCATCTCCACATTGTTGACCGTGTAGGCGGCGGCGACAGCTTCGGCGGCGGATTAATTTATGCATTACTTTCCGGTAAGTCTTCAAAAGATGCTATTGAGTTTGCAGTTGCAGCATCAGCATTAAAGCACTCTGTTGAGGGTGACTATAACCGCGTAAGTGTTTCAGAGGTAGAAAAGCTTGCCGGCGGTGACGGTAGCGGACGCGTTCAGAGATAATTGTTTAAAAACGGTAAAGGCTTTGGCTTTTGCCGTTTTTTAACTTTATATTGACATATATATCAATAATTGATATAATAAAATAAAAAGAATGGGGTGATTCTGTGAGGGCTGTTTTTATTGACCGTGACGGTACAATGGGCGGGGATTATTATGTTGAATTTCCCGACGAGTATTATGCCTATGGCGGCACTAGTGAAGCCTTTGAGCTTCTAAATAATAACGGCTTTACTCCTATTGTTTTCACAAATCAGTCCTGTATAGCACGTGGCAAGGACAAGGGCTATGATTTTGCGGCAGAATTTAAGGAAATCGGCGCAAAGTTTTGGTATATCTGCCCGCACGACGATAAGGATAACTGCAACTGCCGAAAGCCTAAAACGGGGCTTTTAGAGCAGGCGCAAAAAGAACTTAATTTAGATATGTCCGAGTGCTTTGTTATTGGCGACCGTTGGAGTGATATGGCGGCAGGCGGCAAAATGGGATGTAAGCTAATTCTTGTTATGACGGGCAGAGGGGAAGAATCTCTCGGGGTTGACCGTGATAAGTGGAGTGAATACGAGCCGTTATTTGTTGCTAAAGATTTAAAGGTCGCGGCTAAGTGGCTTTGCAGTGAGGAAAATAAATGAAAAGTAATACAGAACTTCGGCAAAAAAGCATAAGAAAAGTGCTTAATGAAATAAGAAGCAGTGGTCCTGTTTCAAAAAGAGAGCTACAGGACATTACGGGCTTTAGCTGGGGAAATATTTCTTCAATAACCACCGAATTGCTAAATGGTAATTATATTTCGGTTTCGGGCAAGCAGGAAACCTATGTTGGAAGAAAGCCCGAAATGTTTGATATTAATGAGCACGATAATTTTATTATAGGGATAGATTTCAGCACTAAGGGTGTTTTGGCGGTACTTTGTGACCTTAAGGGCAGGGTACTTTTAAAGCTTGAAGAACAGTTTCAAATCAGAGAAAAGCAAGAGGCATTAAACACTTTATATTCTTTAATAGAGCATATTTTAAAGAGTGCAAAAGGTAAAAAAGTTTTGCAAATTGCTATTGCAATGCAGGGGGACGTTGACCAAGAAAATGGCGTATCCCTGCGTATTAGAAAAATTGAGGGTTGGCGCAATGTACCCGTTTGCAGTCTTTTAAAAGAAAAATTCGGCATTAATGCCGTTATGCTTCACGACCCTGACTGTATTTTACATACAGAAAAATACTACGGTATTTTAAGCGGACAGGTAGTAAACAACGCAATTTTGCTATCAATTACTAATCACGGTGTGGGTATTGCGGCCTTGCTTGGCGGTAAAATTTATATGGGCAACGGTGGTAAAACCTGCGAAATAGGGAATATGGTGATACCAAGCGGTAGTGACAACAAACCCGATTTATTGCAAAATATTTTCACAGTTAATTGGATTGGTGAACAGTATAGCAAGGAATCCAATGTAACATTGCTTGGAATTGCAGAAAAAGCCCGTATGGGTGACAGCAAGGCAAAAGCCGTTTTTAGTAACTTGGGTAATTCGTTAGGTGTGGCACTTAATAATGCAAGCAATCTGTTTAATCCCGAAAAAGTTATTCTTTTTGGTAGCTATTGCAAATTTGCGGATTTGTTTTTAGAAAGCACTAATTTGAAGCTTTATGAGCTTATGGGTGAGGAAATGCCTACTGTTGTGCTTTCTGAGTTTGATGATACCGCCGCGGCTATTGGTGCTACACTTTTTGCGGCGGATTTGGTTGTAAAGCAATTTAACTTTTAGTAAAAATCAAAGCTTTTTGCTTTGTTTATAATTTTATCAAAAATTGATGTAACTTGGAGGTTATGTTATGAAAAAATTAAAAATCGGATTAGTTGGTACCAGCCAGTTGAGCTTCCCAGGTAACAAGGAAGCGGCTTTCAAGGCTTGCGCTGACGCTATGGAAAAGCACGCAGAAACTATGGGCTTTGACCTTGTGGTTTATCCCGAAACAGTTATCGTGCGTGAGGATGCTGTAAAGGCTGTAAAGGCTATGGAGGAGGAAAAAATCGATTTCCTTATGGTACAGCACACCTCTTATTCAGCAGGTCAGTTAGCACCTGTACTTGCTAAAATTCAGAATGCAAATGTTGGCTTCTGGGCTATACCCGAGGGTGAGGCTATTGAGGGCGCAGTTCCTTTTAACTCGCTTTGCAGTATTAATATGCATATGGGTATTGTGGCTCATTACCTTAAGGATTATAAAATTAAGGTTAAGTGGTTCTACGGCTACGGTGAGGATGCTGAATTTGTAAGAAGATTACAGATTACAGTTCGCGCACTTACTGCAATTAAGAACCTTAAATGTGCAAGAATCGGTCTTGTTGGCGGTGTAGCACCCGGTTTTAACGATTTGTATGATGACGAAAGAAATCTTAATCGTCGTTTTGAGGGTATTTATTTTAACCGCTTACACGAGTATTCTGAGCTTAAGGACAAGGCTGTGTCTTACAGTATGGACGAAATTAAGCCTATTATGGATAATATGGTTGCCTGCTCTTGCGGTTATGCAGACGAGGCCGCAAAGAAAACACTTGAAGTAAGCGCTCGTTTCTATAAGGCTTATAAAGAGTTTATTGCAGAGAATAACTATGATGCTTTGGCAGTTTCCTGCTGGCCCAAGTTCCAGGATGATTTCAAATATTCAATCTGCTCTGTTTTAGGTCAGCTTAATGACGAGGGCACCGTTATGGCTTGTGAGGGTGACGTTTTAAGTGCCGTTAGTATGCTAGCTTTAAAATACATAGCAGGCGGCGATGTAACAACTCTTATGGACCTTTCTGCTTTTGACGAAAAGGATGAAACTGTTCTTCTTTGGCACTGCGGTCCTGCGGCTGCACGTTACTGCCAGAAAAACGGCTATAAGTTAGGTTGTAACTATAGCGGTATGGCACACGAGCCTAACATGGGACTTACTGCGCGTTGCGGTGTTGCTCGCGATATGGTATTTGATGATAACCCGATTACTGTTATGCGTCTTTCAGGTGAATGTGACAAGATGATTCATATGGGTGGCGAATTTATGCTTCCCGATAAGTTCTCATTCCACGGTAGCCGCGGTTGGTGTGGAAATCTTACCCTTAACGGCGAAAAGATCAGTGCTAAGGATTTACTTAATACTATTCTTGTTACCGGCTTCCAGCATCATTTCCCCGTAGTTATCGGTGACTATACTGATGAAATTAAGGAATTTGCCGCTTGGGCAGGTCTTACACCTATTAAGAAGGTTCCTTATGCAGATTACCTACAGATAATTGATTAATTTTAGGAGACGAATTATTATGAAAAATAAGATTACTATTACCGAAATGATGAATGCCGCTAAGGTTTTAAAGGAACAGGGCGAAAAGTTCACAATGCTGGGCATTGGTCCTATGTCAAAGCCTCTTATTAAGGCTACCTTAGAGTTGGCTCAGGAAAAGGATTTCCCCATAATGCTTATTGCAAGCCGTAACCAAGTTGACAGTGACGAGTTCGGTCACGGTTATGTTAGAAACTGGGACCAAGACCGCTTTGTTGCTGATGTTGAGGCAGTGGAAAAAGAAATCGGATTCACAGGTCTTTGCTATCTTTGTCGCGACCATGGCGGTCCTTGGCAGAGAGACGAGGAAAGAAATGCTAAGCTTCCCGTAGACGAGGCTATGGAAAGATGCGTTCGCTCATATAAGCACGATATGGAAGCAGGTTTTGACCTTTTGCATATCGACCCCACCAAAGACCCCGAGTTCGCAATGGGTACAGTACCCTTTGACCTTGTTATCAGCCGCACCGTTGATATTATTGCCGAGCTTGAAAACTACCGCAAGGAAAAAGGTCTTGCAGAAATAGGTTACGAGGCAGGCACAGAGGAAACTAACGGCGGACTTACTTCTGTTGATGCCTTCTCAAGCTTTATTGATGAGCTTGTTGCCCGTCTTGCTGACAAGGGAATAAAGGCACCCGAATTTGTTGTAGGCCAAACAGGTACGCTTACCCGTCTTACCGAGAATGTTGGTAACTTTAACCGTGAAAATGCCGCAAAGCTTTCTACAAATGCCGCTAAGCACGGTGTTGGTGTTAAGGAGCATAACGGCGACTATTTAAGTGATAAAATCCTTTTAGAGCATCCCGTTTTAGGCATTACGGCAATGAATGTAGCCCCCGAGTTTGGTACTGTTGAAACCCGCGCTTATTTAGAACTTGCTAAGGTTGAAGCAAGATGCGTTCCTGCTGATAAGTGCTCAAAGGTTGAGGAAGAAATGGCTCGTGAGGCTGTTAAGAGTGAGCGTTGGCGCAAATGGGTTGTAGGAGATACTGCAAATGCCACAGTTGAAGAGGTGCTTAAGGACGAAGAGCTTACTGCACAAATTACAGATATTTGCGGTCACTACACCTATGAAACACCTGCAGTTAAGACCGAAATCGAGAAGATGCTCAGCAATCTTAAAGAGGTTGGTGTTGACGGCGAGGGCTATGTAAACTATAACCTTAAAAATTCTATTGACCGCTATGCTTATTGCTTTGGTATGCACGGCCTTACCTCTAAGCTTTTAAAGGTACTCGGTAAATAATAATGAAATACTGTTTAGGTATAGATATCGGCGGTACAAAAACTGCGCTTTGTATCGCCGACCTTAAGGGAAACATTATTGAAAACTGCAAATTTCCGACAGATGCAAAGCTGGGTGCTGAAAACTTAGTAAACAGAATTGCTGAATGTTATGATATTTTGTTGCAAAAGTCGAATTTTAAAAGGCAAGATATTTCTTTTGCGGGAGTAGCAAGTCCCGGACCGCTTGATTTAAAGACGGGCAAAATTATTCATATTGCGACGATGGGTTTTCGCAATGTGCCGATTAAGAAAATGCTCGAAAAGGCGTTGGATTTGCCTGTGTTTTTGGAGAATGATGCCAACTGCGCGGCTTTAGCAGAAACTGTTATTGGTGCAGGTATCGGTGCTGAGAGTGTGGTTTATGTCACAATCAGCACAGGTATCGGTTGCGGAATTACTGTCGGCGGTAAAATTCTTTCGGGATTTTACTCTTCTGCAGGTGAGGTTGGTCATTTAACTATAGTGCCTGACGGAAAAGAATGTTCCTGCGGGAAAAAAGGTTGTTTAGAACTCTATTCTTCGGGTACTTCGATTTCAAAAACTGCATCTGAGATTAAAGGTTGTTTTGTTGATACTAAGGATGTTTTTGCCATGTCTCAGTCGGGCGACAGTGAAATGATGGATGTAATACGTGATGCTACTGATAAGCTGGCACTCGGACTCTCACACATCATTCAGATAATTGATCCCGAGGTTATTGTACTGGGTGGCAGTGTTACAAAGGATTATAATGTTTTTGCCGATATGTTACATTCTGCACTTAAAAAATATACTCAGCCTGTAGAAAACAGGGAATTTAATATCAAAATTTCTCAGTTTGACGGCGAACAGGTAATCTTAGGCGCAATGCTTTATGGAAATGCACTTTTTTCGGAGGATGTTTAAATGGTAACATGGAGTAATAATAAATTTTATATTAATGGTGAAGCTACACGCATTTTTAGCGGCTCTATTCATTATTTCAGAAGCTTACCTGAGCAGTGGCACGACCTGTTATATAAGCTTAAATGTATGGGATTAAATACGGTTGAAACCTATTGTGCTTGGAATTTGCACGAGCCTAAAGAAAACGAGTTTTGTTTTGACGGCAGGGTAGACCTCGAGCGTTTTATTAAAACCGCTGAGGATTTGGGCCTTTGGGTTATTATAAGACCAGGACCGTACATTTGCGCCGAGTATGAATTCGGCGGTTTACCTGCTTGGCTTTTAAAGGACGAAAGAATGCGTCTTCGTACTGATGAAGAGCTATATATGAACGCTGTTAAGAGATATTTTGACAAGCTTATTCCACGAATTGTTCCTCATTTGGAGACTAACGGCGGTAATGTTATTCTGATGGCGGCTGAGAACGAATACGGCTCTTTCGGTAATAGCACTAAGTATATGAATAAATGCGTTGAAATGATTAAAAGCTATGGCGTAGATGTTCCTATATTTACTGCAGACGGTCACCGACAAATGTTTCTTGACGGTGGTCACGCCGACAATACGATGTGTGCGCTTGACTTCGGTTATGCTAACGGTCTTCACCCCGAGCATTTTGCGCCTATAAAAGAATATCAACCCGATGTGCCGATTTTTCATGTTGAGCATTGGATAGGCATGTTTACCCAATGGGGCAAGCCATTCCAACCCTACAGTGCAGAAACCGTGGCAGGGGAGATTAGACAGCATCTAGAGATGCCTAATAACAGCTTTAATCTTTATATGTTCCACGGCGGTACTAACTATGAATTCACAAACGGCGCTAATGCCTTTAATACCGACCCTGATGACAGAACCGAAACCAAATTTTTTGCCGATACAACTAGCTATGACTATGACGCGCCTTTAACTGAATGGGGCGAGTGTACACCTAAATACTTTGCAATTCAGCGTGAAATGGAAAAGTATTTAGGTCACGAATTGCCCAAGCCCGATAAGGTGCCTCTACAGAATATCGGTAGGATAGATTTAGAGGCTTCTGCTGGATTATTTGAAAATATTGAGAATATCGGCACTAAGTTTGAGAGTTCAACATTAAAGAGTATGGAATATTTCGGTCAAAACTTTGGATATATTCTTTACCGTACTAAAATCACTACCGACGGCGCCGATATGATTGCATTTTCACACATTGCTGACAGGGTACATATTTATTATAACGGTATCTACCGCGGTACTCTGGAAAGAAATGATAAGAAGAAATATTTAGAGATTGACGGTTGGATGACCAAGGGCGGAACTTTAGATTTACTTGTTGAGAACATGGGTAGAATCGGTTTTGGCCCCGATATGCTGATAGGTGACAGAAAGGGACTTTTAGACCACGTTTATATCAGTCAGGTAGGCGGTCCCAGACAGTTGCTTCATAATTTTGAGGTATTTACCTTACCTATGAATAATCTTGAAGGTCTTAAATTTGATAATCCCAAAACCAATTTGCCGAAATTCTATAAGGGTACATTTAAGTCACCCAAAAAGAAGGATTGCTTTATTCATCCAAAAGGCTTTACCAAGGGCTTTATAATGGTAAACGGCTTCTTACTCGGCAAATATTGGAATATTGGTCCGCAACTCTCGGTTTATCTGCCTTATCCCATTTTAAAGGATGAAAATGAGATAATAATTTTCGATGAAGAGCCTGTTTGTGAGCCTTATATCGAAATTACCGACCAACATATTCTGGATTCTATGCGAACTGAATCAGGACCTGAAACTATAGTATAAAAAATAAGGGGCTGTCTCGCTAAGAGAAAGTGAGACAGCCCCTTTTTACTATTTAAAAAACAAAGGTAACTTTTCGAGGAAGATTATATCGTCGCGGTCGGCGGCGTCGCCCTCGGCTAAGAAAGAGCATGCAGCAGCTTCGATACCGCCTGCTTTTTTAACCAATTCACGCACAGCTGTTAAGGATTCGCCTGTGCTAATAACAT
>CAZNTP010000062.1:0-10130 GCA_964575985.1 uncultured Ruminococcus sp.
CACACTAAATGCAACCGCAAATTCTACTGTTGCATTTACTTTGAGAATTTACTGTTTTTAAAAAAATTAAAGCTTCCAGTTGCAAATCAGATTTAAAAATGATATTATATAAATAATTATGGACTATTGTGAGGAAAAGTAGATGAATTCAAGACAGCTTCAGTATGTAGTAATTCTTTCACAGGTTTTAAACATATCACAGGCGGCAGAAAACTTAAAAATAACCCAACCCGCTCTTAGCAAGCAAATTCTTTCCTTAGAAAGAGAACTGGGTGTAGTTTTATTCGACAGAAGCACCACTCCCCTTACCCTTACCCCCGCCGGAGAAAGCTTTGTTCGCGATGCAAAGGAACTACTTTTTAAGGAAGAAAAATTAAAACGCTCTATGGAGGATTTTAAGACAGGTGAAAAGGGGTGCCTTAAAATAGGAATATCACCTTTTAGGGCAACATATTTTATATCTGATATAATAAAAAAACTTCAAAATAAATATCCGTCGCTTAAAATAATCCTGAATGAAACTAACAGCACACAGTTACATAAAGATGCCGTTGACGGACAAATTGATTTTGCCATTATTAATCTTCCTGTAGACGAAGCAATGCTTGATATAATCCCACTAAAACCCGAACCTCTAGTTTTGGTAATTCACAAGAAATTATTAAATAATCACACAAGTTTAAAAAGTAACAAAAGCGGTGAATTTCCCTCAATTAATCTTTCAGATTGCAAGGATATACCGTTTATAGCTTTAAGTAAAAATCAAGAGTTGCGGCAGCTTTTCGATAAGCTTTGCATTGCTTGCGACTTTGTTCCAAATATTAAAATAGAGGCAGTCGGTATAACTACTGCTTGGAGTTTAGCACAAGCAGGTATATGTGCCACTATTTTACCGCTAAAGTTTATTGAAAGCAATCACTTTAACAACGAGTTAATGATTTTTACTCTTGAAAATACTGCAACAGTACGACAACCTGTAATTGTCATGCGTAAGGGTCAGTATCTGTCAAAATATGCAAATGATGCAGTTGATTTGATAAAAAACAGATAATGGCTTTTTAGACACCATAAACCTCATTAACTTTTTTATAATATTTTTTTATTTAAACACTTAAAATAATTTAGATTTTTAGGGGTAGGAGATTATGATAAAGTTTCAGTTATTTATTAAACGAGCATTTGATTTAACCGTAGCAATTTTGCTTATGATTTTTTTAACAGTTATTCCCTTCTTAATAGTAATACCTATTGCTATTAAACTTACTTCCAAAGGTCCTGCGGTTTTCACTCAGGAACGTGCCGGCAAGGATGGTAAAACATTTAAAATTTACAAATTCAGAACTATGCTTGTTCCTGAAGAAAGCTACGATCAAGACGGCAATCAATTAGAACCCAAGCAACGAATAACCCGTGTAGGCTCTTTTTTAAGAAAAACCAGTCTTGATGAACTGATGCAGATTTTCAATGTTATAAACGGAACTATGAGCTTTATAGGTCCAAGACCTACACTACCGTATCAAATAGAACGTTACAGTGAGCATCAACGTAAGCGACTTGAAATGCGTCCCGGAATTACGGGTTGGGCACAGGTTAACGGCAGAAACAATTTGACCTGGACAGATAAAATCAACTACGATATAGAGTACATAGAACAATTTAGTATATGGTTTGATATAAAAATTATGTTTAAAACCGTTGCGGTGGTTTTCAAAAAAGAGGGCATTGAATTTACACAAAACGATGCTATTAACGCGAAAGTCGCCGAAGAAAAGGAAACTGTTACAAAATCTTAAGGAGATAAATTATGAAAGCACTTGTACTTTGCGGAGGTTTACCGCAGATAGCACTAATTAAAGAGCTTAAAAGTCGCGGCATTTTTACCCTTTTGGCCGATATGAATGAAAAAGTTCCTGCAAGGCAATATGCAGATGAGTTTTATAAGGTTTCGGTTTTAGATGTTGAGGTTGTAAGAGATTTAGCAGCAGAGCAAAAGGTAGACTTTTTGATTACGGTTTGCGCCGATCAGGTATTACAGGTAGTAGCACAAGTATCCGAGGAATTAAACCTACCTTGCTACATAGATTTTGAAACTGCCGAAAATGTTTCAAAAAAATCTTATATGAAAAGAATTTTTTCTGAAAACAGTGTTCCCACCTCTAAATTTGTCATTATGGATAAGCTTGATACAGAAAAGATTAAGCATTTAAACTATCCCATTATAGTAAAGCCTGTAGACGCATATAGTTCACGCGGGGTGTGTAAGGTTAATTCTATAGAAGAGCTCAAAACCGCCTTTGACAATGCCGTTACTATTAGCAGAACAAATAATGCAATAATAGAAGAATTCGTAGATGGCGACGAAATAACAGTAGATGTATACGTAGAAGAAGGCAAAGCCCATGTTTTGTGTATGTCTAACCTATATAAAATCGGTGAAGACGGCAAGTTTATTATAAACCGTAGTCGTATACCTGCCGATATCTCGGAAGAAATTGCTACACAAATCAAAGCTACGGCGCAAAAAATAGCTGATGCCTTCGGTCTTAAAAACACGCCTATGCTAATTCAGTTAATTTCAAACGGTAAAAAAATATCCGTAGTTGAATTTTGCGCTCGCACAGGCGGCGGAGTTAAATTCTTAATGATTAAAAAAATGTCAGGCTTTGATGTAGTTAAGGCGGTTGTGGATTTAACCTTAGGGATAAAACCCCACGTCTGTGATTTAATAAAAAACGAAAAGATAGTTGTTAACGAGTTTGTTTACTGCAAACCCGGCGTGTTAGATAAATTGACCGGATTTGAAGAACTGCTCGGTGACGGAATCATCACCGAATACAGCCAATTCAAAGCATCAGGGACTGCTTTTGGTGCTATTAACGGCAGTGGTGACCGTGTTGCATATTTCAGTATTGAAGCTGATAATGAGGAGGATTTAAAACTAAGACACAAAATCGCTAACAATAAAATACGCGCACTAACTACAGAATGCGAAGATTTAATTAGACACGATTTAATTGAAAAATATCACAACTAAAGGAGTGTTAGACTTGAATATATTATTTGTTTCCATCAGTGCAATGCCGGATATCAGTCAGCACTCCATATCCTTGGATTTAATCCGAAAGTTCGTTCAAAACGGTCATAAATTATATATTCTCTGTTCTAATGAGAGACGCAATAATGAACCCACAACAATCAGCGAAGAATGTGGCTGTTCTGTTTTAAGGGTTAGAATCGGTAATAACAAAAATACAAATGTTATAGAAAAGGGTATCACAAATCTGTTCCTTCCCTATCAATATATTTCTGCTATTAAGAAATATTATAAAGATGTAAAGTTTGATTTAATCCTATATCCTACTCCTCCGGTCACACAATACTCTGTAGTAAAATACATAAAAAAGCGTGATGGGGCTAAAAGTTATCTTTTATTAAAGGATATTTTTCCGCAGAATGCGGTTGATATTGGTATGATGACAAAATCGGGGCCTAAGTCTATAATTTATAAGCTTTTTAAAAATAAGGAAGAAAAGCTATACAAATTATCGGATTATATAGGATGTATGTCCGAGGCTAATGTCGATTATATAATAAAAAATAATCCCTATATAAACCCCGAAAAAGTGCATGTGAACCCCAACAGCATTGAGCTTGTGGACTATGAACCTGATAGTGATAAAAAGGCTGAAATTTATAAAAAATATAATATCCCCGAAACTGCCAAAACCTTTATTTACGGCGGAAATTTGGGACGCCCACAGGGTATTCCGTTTATTATAGAATGCCTTAAAGCTAATGCGGACAAGCCTGACAGATATTTTATTATCTGCGGTAAAGGCACAGAGTATTCTAAGCTTAAAGACTATGTGGACGAGTATAAACCGAAAAACGTTCTGCTGCTTAACGGTTTGCCAAAAGCCGAATACGAAGAATTTGTAAAGGCATTTGATATAGGTCTTATATTCCTTGACCACCGCTTTACAATTCCCAATTTCCCGTCGCGTCTGCTTTCTTATATGCAAAGCAAAATGCCTGTTCTTGCTTGTACCGACCCGAACACAGACATAGGCAAGGTTATAGTCGACGGTGGTTTTGGCTGGTGGTGCGAAAGCAATAGCACAGAAGATTTTACAAAAACGGTTGATGCCACGCTTTCTGCCAACCTTAAAGCCTTGGGCGAAAATGGATATAACTACTTAAAAGAAAATTACACCGTAGAAAACAGTTACAGCATTATAATGGATAAGGTTAGTCGAAACATTTCTGTTTCGACACAAAATCTTTGATTTTGTTATAAATTTTTTAAAAAAATTTGTTCTTACCCATTGAAATGAGTATAATGTCACATATAAACAAATAAAATCAAAAGCATTCGCAAATCATAAAATTGGCGAATGCTTTTTTTATTGCTGTTATTAAACAGTTAATATTGCAAAACTAATCGGTGGTAATATAAGCTTTTCCCTTTGTTCCGCCGTTCCTAGGGCTAATTTTGCATTTTTGCAGTCATCAGGCAAATTAAGCTCTACCGTTTGGTCACCTCTATTTACCGCTACCAAAACAGTACTGCCATTGCCCTTTCTTTTATAAGAAATCACATTGCTGGAAGTATCACACGGTACAAACTCACCGCCTGCAAAGGCTTTTGTAGCTCGGCGCAAACTTCCCAAGCTTCTATAAAAATCCAAAAGTTCGGTGTTTTCATTGCCCCAAGGATAAGTTGCTCTGCAAAACGGGTCGCCAAATCCTGTAATACCCGCCTCGTCACCGTAGAAAAGTGACGGCACACCCGGTAGTGTATACTGCAGTACTGCCGCTAATTTTAAAAGCCTTACAGCCTTTTCGTACTGCTCTGCCGACAGCTCATAGCGTGACTGCCATTCCCTGTCACTGTTATAGTCACCGTCACGGCCAAGCCTTGTGAGTATACGCTCGGTATCGTGGGTTCCTATATGGTTCATTAAAAGCCTCAGTGCCTGCGGCGGATAATTCTCGGTAATTTGAAGCACGGTATTTAAAAGCGACCTACCGCTCTCACCCTTTAAAAAGCCTACAATTGCATCTGCAAACGGGTAATTCATAACCGAATCAAGCTGTTTTCCTCTTAGGAAACGTCTGCGCTTGTCATAGCTTACCTTATTGGTGGCATCCTCCCAGACCTCACCTAAAAGGAACTTGTCATCACCCTCAGATTTTACAGCCTCCCGCACTTTATCAAGAAATTCGTCGGGTAATTCGTCGGCAACATCAAGACGCCAACCGCTCACACCCTTTTTAATCCAATATCTGATAACACCGTTTTCACCCGTTATAAATTCGGTGAACGAGCTATCGTTCTCGTTGGTTTCAGGCAGAGTCAGTATCCCCCACCAAGATTCATATTTATTGGGATATTCGGTAAAATTAAACCATTTGTAATAGGGAGATTCTTTCGACTGATAAGCGCCTAAAGACTCATATCTTCCATATCTGTTAAAGTAAATACTGTCGTCACCTGTGTGAGAAAAGACGCCGTCAAGAATAATTGCAATCCCCTTTTTCTTGGCCGACTTTATTAAATCGCACAAATCCTCCTCGGTGCCTAGCATTGAATCTACCTTTAAATAATCAGCCGTATTATAACGGTGATTTGAGTGGGCTTCAAAAATAGGATTAAGGTAGATACAGTTTACACCCAGCGATTTTATATAATCGAGTTTAGCTTCAATTCCCTTAAAATCACCGCCGTAATAGTCATTACCCAAACGGCATATATCCTTTGGCTGACGAAATTCCGGTTGCTTTGACCAATCCTCACAAATATAGCGGTCCTCGGGGATACTGCTTTTAGGTGCTCCCGATTTTGCAAATCTATCGGGAAAAATCTGGTAAATAATTCCGCCGTCCAACCAATCGGGTGTTTTATAATCCTTTGAATATACCGTCTGTTGCCACGAAGCGCCATTTTCCCTTGAGACTATACCCAAAGAGTCCTCGGTCTTAACCACAAAAAACTCACCGAAATCACTCGTATATCTGAAGTTATACCAAAAAAGGCCTTCTGAGGCTTTAATCTCACACTCATAAAAACGGTAATTTTCAAGCCAACCTGTAGGCTTTAGCTCTATTTCGGTCACCTTTTTATCGGCATCGTTACGCCATATTAAATATACTGAATGTGCGTGTGCATCCCTGTGCAACAAAACCTTTAGCCGAAGGGTTTCCCCCTCGGCTAAAGCACCTATTTTTTCTCTGTATAAAGGATTTCTCGAATCAAAAGGATAATAATTCATAAATATTATTCAACAGGCTTTACGTGCCATATATCACGCGCATAGTCTTCGATAGAACGGTCTGCGGCAAAAATACCCGACTTTGCAATGTTTGTAAGTGACATTGCGTTCCATCTGTCGCGGTCGTTATAAAGCTTGGTAGCCTTTTTCTGTGCCTCGCAGTAATCGGCATAATCTGCAAGTGCCATATATCTGTCGTGGTTCTTAAGTGAATTATAAATATTATCAAAGGGCTGACCTGCTATACCCTTACCGATAAAGTCGAGCGCTCTTTTAAGCTCGGAATTGTTGTTGTAATACTCTGTGGGTGAATATCCGTGCTTTTGAAGTGACAATACCTCGGGTGTCTGCATACCGAAGATGATGATATTATCGTCACCCACAGCCTTATGAATTTCTACGTTAGCGCCGTCCTCTGTGCCAAGAGTAATAGCACCGTTCATCATAAGCTTCATATTACCTGTACCGCTGGCCTCGGTAGATGCCAATGAAATCTGCTCACTAATATCAGCAGAGGGAATCATAAGCTCTGCAAGGCTTACACGGTAATCCTCAAGAAAAACGATTTTAAGCTTATCGTTTACATCCCTGTCATTATCAATAACAGTTGAAAGCTTATAAATCATCTGTATAATTTCTTTTGCAAAGAGGTAACCTGGGGCTGCCTTTGCACCAAAGATATAGGTTTTAGGTGTAAAGTCAGCGTTTGGATTTTCTTTTAGATAAAGGTATTCGCTGATAATATTAAGGGCGTTAAGATGCTGACGCTTGTATTCGTGCAAGCGCTTAACCTGCATATCAAAAATAGAATCGGGGTTAAGTGTTATGCCGCATTTTTCCTTAACATAGTTTGCAAAACGCACCTTGTTGCCGCGTTTAATCTCTGCCAGTTTATCAAGAACTGACTTATCTTCCTTGAACTTCATAAGGTTTTCAAGCTCAGCGGCATTCTTTACAAAACCGTCACCAATAAGCTCGGTTAAATACTTTGTAAGCTCGGGGTTAGCCTGACAAAGCCAACGTCTGTGCGCTATACCGTTTGTAACGTTGGTGAACTTTTCGGGTGTCATTCTAACATAATCCTTGAAGAGCTCATCAACCAAAATCTTACTGTGAAGCTTCGATACACCGTTAACTGTGTGACAGGTTGCAACGCAAAGATTAGCCATTCTTACAACACCGTTGCTAACAATTGCAGTACGCTCTGCAAGGTCAAAGTCACCCGTAGTTCTTATAACCTCTTCTCTGTAACGGCGGTCAATTTCCTTAATTATCTGATAAATTCTTGGGATTCTCTGCTTAATTAAGGATTCTGACCAGCATTCCAAAGCCTCAGCCATAATTGTGTGGTTGGTATATGCTACGGTACCCTTAACAAGCTCCCAAGCTCTGTCCCAACCGTAGCCACATTCATCAAGCAAAAAGCGCATAAGCTCGGGGATGCAAAGTGTGGGGTGGGTATCATTAATGTGAATAGCTACCTTTTCGGGCAGATTTTCAAGTGTTGCATATTTGTTAAGGTGACGCTTTAAAATATCCTGCACAGAAGCAGAAACCAAGAAATACTGCTGACGAAGTCTAAGTGACTTACCCTCGGTATGATTATCCTCAGGGTAAAGCACCTTTGAAATAGTCTCGGTTGTAGCGCGTTGTTCAATAGCGCGTACATAGTCACCCTGATTAAATGCCGACATATCAAAATCCTGACACTCGGCACTCCAAAGGCGAAGAGCATTAACGGTTTTACCGTCCTTACCTGCAACCATAAGGTCATAGGGTACTGCCCTTACAGTCTGATAGCCTGTATGCTCAATATGGTGATAGTTACCGTCCCACCACTCGTTAATTTTACCGTCAAAGTTTACGTCTACTGCACTTGCAGGCTTAGCCTCAAGCCAAACACTGCCACCGGGTAGCCAAAAATCAGGCATTTCGGTCTGCCAGCCCTCAACTAATTTTTGACGGAATATACCAAGCTCATACTTAATACAGTAACCCATTGCAGGATAACCGCCCGTTGAAAGACCGTCAAGAAAACAAGCCGCAAGACGACCGAGACCGCCGTTACCAAGCCCTGCATCAGGCTCCAAATCATAAAGCTTATCAAGCTTTACCTTAAATTTAGCAAGTGCTTTGCTCATAGTTTCGGTAAGCTCAAGATTGTAAAGATTGTTTTTGAGTGAGCGTCCCATAAGGAACTCCATGCTCATATAATAAACGGTTTTAGCTTCCTGTTCATCGGTAGCCTTTTTAAATTCGGCGCGTCGCTCGTTCATAATTTCAAGCAACACCAAAACGCAGGCTTTATAAAAAAGCTCGTCGGATGCGAGGTTTGGTGTTACACCGAAATTGTGTGAAAGCTTCCTTTCAATCATTGCTGCAATACTTGTAGGTGTGTATTTTGCCATTATAATCTCTCCAATATTTAGACTTAAAAGTCACTTCTGATAAGTCTATTTATTCATTTTAATATATTGTTATTATTTACATATTATAATACAATATTCTTAAAAAATTTTCAAGTACTTTCTATAACTATAAATCGCCATATTTTTATGGAATTTGCACAAAATATTTTTGAAATTAACAAAAATCAGAAATCTTTTCAGCATTTGATACAATTTTAAGGCAAAACAGCGTCACAGTAACTATACACTGTAACGCTGTTTAAATTTTCTATTTACCCGTTGAGCCGAAGCCGCCCTCACCGCGCACCGTGTCGGACAATGCATCTGTCTCGGTATACTCCACCTTTAAAAACGGAGTAATCACTATCTGGGCAATGCGTTCACCGTCGGCAATGCTTTGCTTCTCATTAGAATGATTATAAAGGGATACCATAATCTCACCGCGGTAATCGCTGTCAATAACACCCACCTTGTTTGCAGGCGCTAAGCCTCTTTTGGTGGCAATTCCGCTTCGGGCATAAATCAGTCCTGCATAACCCTCGGGTATTTCGAGGGACAGTCCTGTGTGAATTAGCTTTGTTTCCCCTGCTTCAATTATAACCTCGCCACCCTCACAGGCATAAAGGTCAGCCCCTGCCGAAAATTCAGTGGCATAGGTTGGCATTACCGCCTTTTCGTTTAGCTTTTTAAAATTTACCTTAATCATTTATATTCCCCCTATTCATATATATTCCCTGAGCCTATTTTTCTTTCCCAAATGCCATCTAATAAAACCGTTTCTTCAGCTTCAAGCGATTTTTTAACATCAATTATACGCTGATTTGAGGAGCCTCTGAAAATAAGTGTTGGGCTTTTTAATTCTTCTATAAATCTGCCGTCAACCAAAACATCAATGCTACCTAGCATTTGAGCTACGCAAGGTTTATCAGAGCTCAACAGTTCGGTATCAAAAACAAATCCAGTATAGCACCAAATGCTTTTTTGCGGAAACTTTTCTTTAATCCTTTTTAAAAAAGGGGCTAAAGCTTTAGCATTTTCTATTTCAAACGGCTCTCCGCCCAAGAGTGAAAAGCCCTCTACATATTGCGGCTCTAACGCCTTCAATATATCTTCGGCTGTTTCCTCCTGAAAAGGCTTACCGTAATCAAAATCCCAAGCCTCACTGTTAAAGCAGTTTTTACATCTGTGCCTGCATCCACTCACAAAAAGTGACACACGTACCCCAGGCCCATTTGCAATATCATTCTTTTTAATTGCCGCATAATTCATAGATGCAAAACTCGTTCCTTAATTTCCTGTGTTCTGCCCTGATTCCAATACTGTGTGCCAATATATCCGCAGGTGCGTCGAGCTACATTCATTCGGTCCTGATTGGTATTGCCACACTGTGGACATGTCCAGACAAGCTTGCCGTGCTCATCTTCCTCGGCGGTAATTTCACCGTCAAAAC
>CAZNTP010000063.1:0-10042 GCA_964575985.1 uncultured Ruminococcus sp.
TATTTTTTTAAAAAGCCTTGATAAACCAAAAATAATATATTATAATGCATACAATATATTATTATCCGCAAGGAGTGTTTTTTGTGAAGGTTTATAATTTTAACGCAAAAGAAAGCAATTTAGAAGATTTTATGTATGCCTATGGCCCGTCCGCTAACGGCAGAAAAAAATTCACTCAGCTTGACGACTGTCTTGCAAACTTTACACCCGGTGAATCAGGTCATGATGATATTTTCGCTTATGACTACATAAGTATGGTTACCAAGAAAAAGTATAAGAACGGTGTTAAATTCTCTACCAAGTGCAACTTTGTAAAATTCGGCGCTCCGTTACTTGTTTTTTGTAACGATTTTATTACCGAGCCCGACGGCACACCGATTTATCAGCTTCATTATGAGGTTGTGGCTTACGAAAAAGGCATTAATATCTGGCACATTCTCCCTTGGCCTGAAAGAACCGAGCGCCCGATTAAGCCCACCCTTATAGGCAAGCTTGAATTTGATATTGCTCCCGATGAAATTGTTGATATTAAGGTTGAAGTAAAGGGCAAAACCATTACTGCAGATATCGGCGGCCATATCGTTTCCTGTGAACACCCTAACATTCCTGACGAATTCCACATCGGTATCACCGCTTGCGAGGGTCATAACCGCTTCTTTGATTTTATTGTAGAAGAATAAAGCTTTACAAAATTTAAAACAGGTATAACCGCTCGCCCACGCCCCATAGGGCAGTATTTCTTTAAAAATGTGAAATTTAGGCACAATAACGCGTTAAAAACCACCAATACGCGCCAGCGTTATTGGTGTTTTTCGCCTTTTCTTGCACTCTAAATTTTCATTTTAAGGCGCTTCGCGGTTTCATAGAATAAAGAAATTCCCTGTATTGAAGCCATAAAATGCAGAAAGGCTGTCGCCTTTCGAAGCTTTTGGCAATAATACAGGGAATTTTGTTCGAGAAACAAATACTGCCCTATGGGGTGTGGGCGTTTGATACCTGTTATTTTTTTACGCTTTTTTAAAGCTTATATCAAGTTGGTTTTCCTTTACTGTCACTAAAACCGAGGCAATGGTGCCCTCACTGTTATCGATAACAATATCAACAATCCTAGCCTCAATTTCACGGCGGATAAAGTTGCGAAGCTCTCTGGCGCCTCTTTTACCGCCCTCGCATTTAGCTGCCAGATATTTACAGGTAGCCTCATCATAAACAAAATCTATAAGCTTTTCTGACAACGCTTCCTTTAATTCATCAAGCATTAAAGCAGCTATCTTCGCCATAGCAGTCTCATTTAAGGGTGAGAATACTACAATCTCGTCCACGCGGGCAATAAACTCGGGGCGCAAAAATTCTTCAAGCGCCTTTAATGCCTTTTCTCTTGAAGCATCGGCAACGGTCTTGCCAAAGCCCAAAAGATTATCGCTTCTGTCACTGCCTGCATTTGAGGTCATAACTATAATTGTGTTCTCAAAATTTACAGTTCTGCCGCCGGCATCGGTAATTCTGCCGTCGTCAAGAATTTGTAAAAGAACATTAAGCACATCGGGGTGGGCTTTTTCGATTTCATCAAAAAGCACTACCGAATAGGGCTTTCTTCTCACCTTTTCGGTAAGCTGACCCGCCTCGTCATATCCTACATATCCTGGGGGCGCTCCTATAATTCTTGATACCGAATGCTTTTCCATAAATTCCGACATATCAAGTCTGATTAAGGTTTCGGGGGTATCAAAAAGCTGTTCTGACAGCACCTTTACAAGCTGTGTTTTACCGACACCTGTAGGACCAACAAATATAAAGGATGCGGGGCGCTGAACCTTTCCCGTCTTTACTCTTGAACGCTTAACGGCGGCGGCTACCAGTCTTGTAGCCTCATCCTGACCGATAATCTTTTTATTGAGCTCATCCTCTAAAGATGCAAGCTTTTTAAGGTCGTTTTCCTGTACCTTTGTTGCGGGAATACCTGTCCAAAGCTCGATTACCTTTGCTACATCCATATCGGTAACGGTATTGTTTGACGCAGGCTCATAAAGGGACTCTGCCTCACGCTTATATTTTTCAAGGTCGGCTTTTATCAGCGCCTGTTGTTCGTAATCGGGATTTTCCACATTTGCCGCAAGCTCCTCTAATTTCATAGAACACTCGGCAACCTTTTTGTTTGCAAGGCAAAGCTCGTCAATAGCCTTATTTTCAAGGCTAGCGCAAGCGCACGCCTCATCAAGCAAATCTATAGCCTTGTCGGGCAAATATCTATCGGTTACATATCTTTCAGAAAGAATAACCGCTTTTTTTACAATGCTTTCAGGAATTACTACATTATGGAAGCCCTCATAATAGCCCTTGACACCCATAAGAATTTCCTCAGCCTCTTTAATAGAAGGCTCTTCAATAGTCACAGGTTGGAAACGGCGTTCAAGCGCGGCATCCTTTTCAATATACTTGCGGTACTCCTTAAAGGTGGTAGCGCCTATAACCTGAATCTCCCCTCGGGAAAGCGCGGGCTTTAGAATATTAGCGGCATTCATTGAGCCCTCGGCAGAATCCCCAGCGCCTACAAGGTTATGGATTTCATCAATAAAAAGAATTACGTTGCCCGCTTCCTTTATTTCCTCTACCAAGCCTTTAACGCGGCTTTCAAACTGACCGCGGAACTGTGTTCCCGCAACAAGACCTGTAAGGTCGAGCAAGAATATTTCTTTATCTAAGAGTCTTGCAGGGGCGGTGCCGTTAGCAATCTGCAAAGCTAAGCCCTCTGCAATAGCGGTTTTGCCGACACCCGGCTCACCTATAAGACAAGGGTTGTTTTTGCTTCTTCGGGACAGTATCTGAATAGTGCGGTAAAGCTCCTTATCTCTGCCGATAATCACATCTATTTTACCGCTTTTAGCCTTATCAGTCAGATTTGTGCAATACTGCTCCATAAATCTGCGGCGTTTCTTTTTGGGCTTTTCCTTACTGTCTGCCGTCTTTTCTTCACTCTTTTCGGTTTTACCTTCACTGCCGCCCAAATTACCGAATATCTTATTAATAAACGGCATAGCAGGGGCAGTGCCCAAATCAAAGGTTTCGTCATTTAAAGCGGCATCGTCAATATCGTCCATAGACATAAGGTCCATAAACTGCTCGCTCATCTGCTCAATATCCTCGTCAGATATATTCATACGCTTTAGCATATCGTCAACGGGCTTAATACCCAATTCTTTAGCACAAACAAGGCAAAGACCGTTAGGCTCGGCATTTGGATTTGACATATCCGACATAAATACCACAGCCGGACGCTTTTTGCACTTTGAACAAAGCTTCATTTTTTAAGAACTCCTTAGAAACTAAAAGATAATATTGGTTAAAAATTTAAAAATAATTGTTTCGTTTATAGCCGTCTCGGAAAAAATAAGGAAAGGCTTACCTGTAAAGGACAGTATCAAAGAAACTATAGCACACAAAATAAAAGCAACTATAATACCCTTGACTGCACCTACAACACCGCCGAGAGTACGGTTAAGACTGCCAACTATGCTAAAAGAGAACAGGCTGTTTAAAAGTTTAGCCAAGAATTTAACCACTATAGACAGTACAAGCACTAAAATCACAGAATAAAGCAGGCTTAAAATCTTAGTAGCTACAGGCTTTACAACCTCCTGCGAAGCGGTTTTAACCGCGTTTTCCACACCCTGCGACATATTAACCGTAATCTTTTCGGTAAAACTGTTAACCGTTGTGCCGAAAAATGCTGTATCACTGCTTATAAGAAAATCGGGCAACGCGTTCCACGCCTCGTGCTCAGCACTCTCCCCCACAGCATTAACAGCCGCTTCAATAACAGGCGGCTCTATTATTTTATCATAAGTTGTATCCGCTAATGGTGTACTAATTGTGAACGCTAAAATAACTGCCGCAATAAATCCTGCAGTTTCAACTAAAACCTTTACAAAACCGCGCTTTGCAGAGGTCAGGATAAAAAACAGAATTATTGCAATAAGTATTAAATCAAGAACTATGGACATTTTTGTTTACCTACCTTTACTGAAGATTAAGTTTTTCGATTTTATTATCAGTAAGCACTATGACCGAATTAGTAGATGCAATATTAAATCTCACTGCACCAAAACCGCAAGAACCTGTGTGCAAGACCTTTCCTGCACTGTCAAGGAGCTGTATTTCGGTATCGCTCATACAATAAATATGATTACCCATCATACCGATATCACTTATAATTCCTTTATACTGAAATTCGGTTTTGAGTTTTCCGCTTTTTGAGAAAACCGCTATTTTATTATCGGTCTTGTCGCTTTCGCGATTGAATACAACAACATATCCGTTCTTACTACTTCTAAAAAAAGCTGTATGGTAATCGTTTTTATATTCTTTAGCCTTAAAGCTGTGCCATTTCACAAACTTCACACCGTTTTCGGTTACAATACCCAAGTTGCTTCTAAAGGAACTGTCAAGCGTGTAAACAAGTGTGTTTTCAAAGGATTCGGTGTGCTCTGCCGTTGCAGATTCAAAATTAAGTATACTAACATTTGAGTTATACTGTCCTCCGCTGGAATCAAAGGTAGAAACCGCAATTTTTTTACCGTTTGAAGAAAGGACAACATTATTGACCATATCTTTAGCAGAATACCATTCGTATATAATGCTGTTATTCTTATCATAAACACTGACAGCCGATGCATATTTATCCGAAAGCGTAACCAATGCATATCTGCCCGAGTCGGAAACCGCTCCCGTAAGAATAGGTTTTTCGGTTGTAATAGTGCTTTTTAGCTTTTTTGTGTTAAAAAGCAACGCTTCTGTTCCGCCCTGTTCAAAAACCAAGGCACCCCCAGCGCTCACCTTTAAAACAGGATTTTCATAACCGTGAGCATGCGTAAACAACCGTTTACCCGAAGTGGACACAGCATCTATATGAGTGTTTGAAAGAACAAAATAGTAAGAGCCTCGCGATATGGTATTTACAGTTTCGTTGCCGTCAAGTTCTATTGGATAGTTACCTGTACCTATAAGCGAGGTTGCAATAGAAATGCTTTCTACTATTCCTGCAGGAAGTATCAGTTCTAAGCATATAACCGCGCAGATTACTATTGCAGTAATAACTGCGCCCGTTTTAAACCTTTGTTTATTTTCAAGCTTTCTTCCCTTTAAAACCTTCATATTAGAAGATGCGTTTGACTTAACTCTTCTTCCCGAAGGCGACATTTTTATATCTTCTGAGGGACTTTTCTTAGCAATTCGAGATTTTTGTACCCTTTTAGGCGAAGAAAAAAGCTTGCTGTGTTTTCGTTTTCTGTAATCAGGCATATTTTTTCACCTTTTAAAATTAATAACGTACTTTCCAAAGCATCAGCGCATTAGGCGGTGCGGTAACCCCTGCCATAGCCCTGTTTTTAGAGGCTAAGATTTCGTGGATGTCTTCGGGTTTTATTCTACCGTCCGACACCTCTACCGCAGTGCCTGCAATTATTCGCACCATATTGTATAAAAAACCGTTTGCACTGACGGTTAGTATTACCTCGTCACCGTCACGCTGGGTATAACATTCGGTAATAGTCCTTACAGTATCCTCAACAGTTCTTCCGCTTGAAGAAAAGGCATAAAAATCGTGAGTACCGACCAAAGCACTGCAAAATTCATTCATTTTCTCTACATCAAGCGTTCTTTCTATCTGCCAACTATACCGCGATAAAAACGGGTCTTTTATGTTACTGTTTAAAATTCTGTATTTATATGTTTTACCCTTTGCGCTATACCGCGCGTGAAAATCGGGTGGCACTTCTTTTACACCTTTAACCGCTATATCCGAGGGCAGTAAAGAATTAAGACCTCTTAAAAATGCTGAATCGGGGATATTTTCCTCACAATCTATATGACAGCAAAATTCCCTTGCGTGAACACCCGCATCCGTACGGCTACAGCCCGTAACCCCGTGGGGTGAGACCAAAAGCTTTTGTAAAGCATTCTGCACCGTTTCCTGAACAGTAATACCGTTAGGCTGTATCTGCCAGCCGTGATAGGCGGTGCCGTCATAACTTAAAGTTAACAATATTCTTTTCATACGGCACCTCCAAACAATTTAAAATATAATATTAAACAGAACAATACATCCGCAGAACAAAGCCACAATAAATACCGATACAAAATCAACCGTTTTAACAGTCATCTGCTTCATTCGCGTTTTGCCCTCGCCGCCGTTATAGCAACGGCATTCCATAGCCTCTGCCAATTCGTAAGCGCGTCTTACAGATGAAATAAGCAGGGGTATAAGAATAGGAATTAATGCCTTTACCCTATCTACAAGACCGCCGCTTTCGAGGTCGGCACCTCTTGCCTTTTGGGCATTCATTATTTTTTCAGCCTCTTCAATAAGGGTTGGTATAAACCTTAATGCTATTGTCATCATCATAGCAAGGGTATGAACCGCACCTTTAAGTCCTATAAATTTCAAGGGACCCAGTAGCGACTCTATACCGTCGGTAAGGTCGTTAGGTGTGGTAGTGTAGGTCAGTGCCGAGCTTATAAAGATAAGCAGTAATATTCTAAGTGTCATAAATACCGACCTGTAAATACCGTCAGTAGTTATTTCAAGCACCCAGAATTCTAAGAGCACCTTACCGCCGTTACCGTAAAAAACATTCAAAACTGATGTGAAAATCAGTACAGGCAAAATCGCCTTCATATTCTTTAAATAAAGCTTTAAAGGCACTCGGCTTACAAAAGCCACCGCAAAAACCGAAGCCGCCGCGAATATGAGTGAAACCATATTCTTTGATACAAAGATAAAAACCACAAAAACTATCATTAAAATAATTTTCACTCTGGGGTCCAGCTTATGAATTAACGATTTGTTTTCGTAATACTGACCGAAGGTAATATCCTTAAGCATTGCTATTACCTTCTTTCATCTGTTTTAAAACCGCTACCGCTTTTTCTACTGTAAAAACATTAGTATCAATATCAATACCTTTGGCTTTAAGCGTATGGAAAACACGTGTTACTATAGGCACATTAAGACCTATGCTTTTGAGCTCTTCCATCCTACTGAAAACATTTTCCACAGTATCAAACATATAAAGACTGCCCTTGTTCATAACAAGTATCTTGTCAGCCAAAACCGCCATATCCTCCATACTGTGAGAAATTATTATAACAGTAGCGCCCGTGGCCAATCTGTAATCCCTTATAATTTTCATTACGTTTTCTCTGCCTGCGGGGTCAAGGCCTGCGGTTGGCTCATCAAAAACTATAACCTCGGGGCGCATTGCCATAACGCCTGCGATTGCTACACGGCGTTTTTCACCGCCTGACAAATCAAAGGGGGATTTTTCAAAATATTCCTGCTTTACACCTACAAGTTCACAAATTTCGGTCACCCTGTTTTTGAGCTCGTCACCCGTAAGTCCCATATTTTTAGGACCAAAGGCGATATCCGCAAAAACGGTTTCCTCAAAAAGCTGATATTCGGGGTATTGGAAAACTAGACCTACCTTAGAGCGTATTTTTCTGATTTCCTTAGGGTTTGCCCAAATATCCTCATTCTCAAAAAGCACCGTGCCCTCTGTCGCCTTTAACAGTCCGTTAAGGTGCTGTACTAAGGTAGACTTTCCCGAGCCTGTGTGACCTATAATTCCAATTATTTCGCCCTTTTCAATGCTAAAGCTTACATTCTTTACAGCCTCATTTACAAAGGCACTGTTTTCACCGTAGGTATGGGTAAGATTTTTTACCTCTAAAATTGCCAAATTAACTTTCCTCCAAATGAAGCGCACTTATTATCTCATCGGCTGCTTCTTCTATAGAAATTACATTTGTGTTTATTGGGAATCCGCTGAGCTTCATTTCATACAAAAGCTCAGTAGTCTGCGGAACATCAAGCCCCACAGCCTTTAGTTTTTCAACATTCTTAAATATCTGCCGAGGACTTCCGTCCTCTATTATAACGCCGTCATTCATAACTATTACACGGTCGGCCTTTTCGGCCTCCTCCATATAATGAGTTATAAGCACTACCGTCATATTTTTTTCTTGGTTTAGTCTTAAAAGGGTTGAAATAATTTCGGCTCTGCCCTTGGGGTCAAGCATAGCGGTTGGCTCATCAAGCACAAGACATTCGGGGCTCATTGCAATAATACCCGCAATGGCTATCCTCTGCTTTTGTCCGCCCGAGAGTCTATGAGGTGTGGATTTTCTGAATTCGTACATATCAACCGATTTAAGCGCATCGTCCACACGCTTTCTTATTTCTTCGGGAGAAAGGCCTAAATTTTCAGGACCGAAAGCTACATCCTCCTCCACAATAGAGGCTATAAGCTGATTATCGGGGTTTTGGAAAACCATTCCAACCTTGCGCTTAATTTCGGTTTCGAGTTCTTCGTCCTTGGTATTTATACCGTCCACCAAAATATCGCCCGAGCTTGGCTTATTAAGTCCGTTTAAAAGCTTTGCTAAAGTAGACTTGCCCGAGCCGTTATGACCCAAAATAACGGTAAAGCTGCCGCGTTCAATATCAAGGCTTAAATCCTTTACTGCGGCATAAACCCTATCGTCCTCTGTGTATTCGTAGGTTACATTTTTAATTTCTATAATCGTATTCATTATCATCTTTTCCAGATTGTAGTATTTCCCGCAGGAAGCGAAATGCCTTTATTGGTTACGTAAAGACCGATTTCGTCGGTAAAAATTTCACCCTCGCGATTTGGCACAACATAACGCTTAACCATATAATTGAGAATTGTGGGCGAAAGCCCGCCTGTATAAGAATTAAGAAAGAAGAATATCGCATCACGGCTTAAAAGCTTACCCGTCTCACTTAGTAATTCTGCCAACTGCTGTTCAAGCTTCCAGACCTCACCGCCTGGACCTCTTCCATAGGACGGCGGGTCCATAATTATAGCGTCATAGGTGTTGCCTCTGCGGATTTCACGCTTTACAAACTTTAAGCAGTCATCCACAAGCCAACGCACATTTTTATCAGCAACACCGCTGGCAGCCGCATTTTCCTTAGCCCACTGCACCATTCCCTTTGAAGCATCAACATGTGTGACCTTAGCCCCTGCCTTTAAGCAAGCCACAGTAGCGCCGCCTGTATATGCAAACAGATTAAGCACGCTCACCTCTCGGTTTGCTTTTTTTATAAGCCCATCGGCAAGACTCCAGTTAACCGCCTGTTCAGGAAAAAGTCCCGTATGCTTAAAGCCCATAGGCTTTAGGCGGAATGTCAAATCATTATAAGACACACTCCACACATCAGGCACATTTTTCAGTTTTTCCCAATAACCGCCGCCCGAGGTAGAGCGGTGATATATTGCGTTAGCCGAATTCCAACGGCTGTCACTTCTCTTTCCTGACCATATAATCTGCGGGTCGGGGCGGATTAATATAATATCGCCCCAACGTTCGAGCCTCTCGCCCGAATCGGCATCTATTAGCTCGTAATCCTTAAATCCTTCTACAGTTCTCATTAAACATTGCCTCAAAAAATTGATTGTTGTGTATTATCTGCACCGCCAAAACTTATTCCCAAATGGTCATAAGCCAATTTGGTTACACATCTGCCGCGTGCAGTTCTCGTTAAAAAGCCGATTTGCATTAAATACGGCTCATAAACGTCCTCAATGGTTATTGCTTCTTCACCTATAGCCGCCGCCAAGGTATCAAGTCCTACAGGGCCGCCGCCGTAATTGGTGATTATTGTTGTAAGCATCTTGCGGTCGAATTCGTCAAGACCTAATTCGTCAATCTCAAATCGGGAAAGTGCCGCTCTCGCCGTTTTTTCGGTTATAACGCCGTCAAACTCAACCTGTGCTATATCTCTTACCCTCTTTAAAAGGCGGTTGGCAATTCTAGGTGTTCCTCTTGAACGGGAGGCTATTTCCAAAGCACCGTCCTTATCGATACCGATATCCAGAATACTGGCTGATCGCATAACAATTTCGGCTAACTGCTCAGGGGTATAAAGGTCAAGCCTTAAAAGCACTCCAAAGCGGTCTCTGAGAGGGGCTGTAAGCTGTCCCGAACGGGTTGTAGCACCCACAAGTGTAAAATGGGG
>CAZNTP010000064.1:0-2881 GCA_964575985.1 uncultured Ruminococcus sp.
CTACGGCGTGCCTTACAGTGAGGTAGCGCTACCTAGAAGTGTACCGGGTATTATCTACGGTCTGCAGCACTATTCCGATGTGCCGAGTGAAATGCTCGAGTGGCACGGCCATAACGATTTTTACAAGGCGGTTGCCAATGCCTCTACTGCTTGGCTTTACGGTGCTTGTGCGGTTAACTGTTCACTTTTGGGTATAGGAGAGAGAACGGGTAATGTGCCGCTTGAAGCTATGATTATGGAATATGCTTCACTCCGCGGCGCTCTTGACGGTATGGACACCTCGGTTATAACCGAAATTGCCGAATACTTTAAAAATGAAATGGGCTATGATATTCCGCCTATGACACCATTTGTCGGCAGAAACTTTAATGTGACAAGAGCGGGTATTCATGCCGACGGTCTTTTAAAGGATGAGGAAATTTACAATATTTTTGATACCGAGAAAATTCTCGGCAGACCGGCATCTGTATCAATAAGTAAAACAAGCGGACTTGCAGGCATAGCTTATTGGATAAACAATAACTACCGTTTACCAAAGGAAAATGCACTTGATAAAAAAGACCCGCTGGTTATTGCCCTTAAAGAGTGGGTTGACAAAGAGTATGAGGATGGCAGACAGACTGCTCTTTCAAACGGTGAGATTGAAAAGAAGATAGAGGAGCTGTCGGGCGGACGCTTTAAAGGAGAGAAATAAGGATGTTAGAGCACAAAACCGTGTCCCTTGCAGATCAGGTTTTTGAGCACCTTGAAACCGATATTTTAAGCGGCAAATACAGCCGCGGCGAAATTCTTACCGAGGGAAAGCTAAGCACAGAGTTAGGCGTTAGCCGCACACCCATAAGAGAGGCGCTTCGCCGACTTGAGCAGGAGCATCTTATTGAAGAAAGCGGTAAGGGGTCGATGGTAATAGGTGTTACCGAAAAGGATTTGGAGGACATTTATATTATCCGCGGCAGACTAGAGGGTCTTGTGGCTTCAATGGCGGCAAAAAACCGCACCGAAGAACAGCTTGAGGCTCTTCGTGAGGCATTAGAGCTTCAAGAGTTTTATCTTGAAAAAAAGGATGCCGACCGCATTAAAAAAATGGATAATAAATTTCACAACAGAATGTATGAGCTTAGCGGCAGTATGGTGTTTTACGATACACTTTTACCGCTTCATAAAAAGGCTCAGAAATACCGCAAGGCTTCTGTAGAAAGCAAAAGCCGAGCTGTAGCATCTGTAGAAGAACACCGCAAAATATATGAGGCGGTGGCAGCAGGAGATGGTGCTCTTGCCGCAAAATATGCTGAAGAACATGTTTTAAATGCTTATAACCATATAAAGAAAGGATAAAACAAAATGGGTTTAACTATTGCACAAAAAATTATTAAGGCGCATATGCTTAGCGGAGATATGTCGGTAGGCAGTGAGGTGGCCCTTAAAATTGACCAGACCTTAACTCAGGATGCCACAGGTACTATGGCGTATTTAGAGTTTGAAACAATGGGGCTTGACTGCGTTAAAACTGAACGCAGTGTAGCTTATATTGACCATAATACATTACAGTCGGGCTTTGAAAATGCCGATGACCACAGATACATTCAGTCAGTATGTAAAAAGCACGGTATTTACTTCTCGCGCCCCGGTAACGGTATTTGCCATCAGGTTCATCTTGAACGCTTTGGTAAGCCCGGTAAAACCCTTATCGGCTCTGACAGCCACACCCCCACAGGCGGCGGTATAGGTATGCTTGCAATGGGTGCGGGCGGTCTTGATGTTGCAGTTGCAATGGGCGGTGGCGCTTATTATATCACAATGCCTAAAATGTATAAGGTAAACCTTACAGGTAAATTAAATCCGTTTGTTACCGCTAAGGATATAAGCCTTGAAATTTTACGTATTCTGTCGGTTAAGGGCGGTGTAGGCGCTATAATCGAATGGGGTGGCGAGGGTATAAAGACTTTGTCTGTTCCCGAGCGTGCTACAATTACTAATATGGGTACTGAGCTTGGCGCTACAACCTCAATCTTCCCGTCGGACGAAATCACCAAGGCTTTCTTAGAGGCCGAGGGCAGAGGCGAAGATTATGTAGAGCTTAGTAGTGATGCTGATGCCGTATATGATAAGGTTATTGATATTAATCTTTCAGAACTAAAGCCTCTTATTGCGTGTCCCCATAGCCCCGATAATATTGTAACAGTAGAGTCACTAAAGGGCACTAAGGTTGATCAGGTTTGCATAGGCTCCTGCACAAACTCCTCGCTGCTTGATATGCTAAAGGTAGCGGCACTTTTAAAGGGTAAGGTTATTGACCCGATGGTCAGCCTTTCAATCTCCCCAGGCTCTAAGCAGGTTTTAAAGATGTTGGCTGACTGCGGCGCTTTAACAGATATACTGGCTTCAGGTGCCAGACTTTTAGAATGTGCTTGCGGACCATGTATCGGTATGGGCTTCTCACCAAATAGCGCGGGTGTATCACTCAGAACCTTTAACCGCAACTTTGAGGGCAGAAGCGGTACTGCCGACGGTCAGGTTTATCTTGTATCCCCCGAAACTGCTGTTGCGGCGGCTCTTACAGGCGAAATTACAGACCCCAGACTTTTAGGCACTATGCCCGAAATTACTATGCCCGAAAAATTCGTTATAGACGATACTGCGGTTATTGCTCCTGCCACACCCGAAGAGGCAGAAAGCCTAGAGGTATTGAGAGGACCAAATATAAAACCTTTCCCGACCGAAATTCCTCAGGAAAACACCCTTACTGCCGAAATCGGCTTAAAGGTTGGCGATAATATCACCACCGACCATATTATGCCTGCAGGCGCTAAAATTCTTCCTTACCGTTCAAATATACCCCACCTGTCACAGTTCTGCTTTGGTGTTTGCGATACATCATTCC
>CAZNTP010000064.1:2891-3680 GCA_964575985.1 uncultured Ruminococcus sp.
GTCAGGGGTCATCCCGTGAGCACGCGGCTTTAGTTCCTATGTATTTAGGTGTTCGCGCGGTAATTACAAAGAGCTTTGCGCGTATTCACGTGGCTAACCTTATTAATGCAGGTATTATGCCTTTAACCTTTAAAAACCCCGACGATTACGACAAATTAAATCAAGGCGATAAGCTTACACTCAGCAATGTGTTTGAGGGTATGGATAAGGGTGAAATTACCTTAAAGAATGAAACCACAGGCGAAAGCTTTGAGCTTTTAGTTTCATTTACAGAGCGTCAAAAAGCCATCCTCAAAGCAGGCGGACTTTTAAGTTATACTAAAAAAGGAGAATAATTATGGAAAATTATGTAAATGCAGCAGTTGAGCAGTTTCGTTCAATTTTAGAGGAGCAAATTGCCAGACAGAGAAAAATGGAAAAAGACACAGCCTATACCGATTACAAAAAGCTTGATAAAATTATTATCGGTGTTTGCGGCGGTGACGGTATCGGACCTATCATATCTGCAGAGTCCGTAAGAGTTCTTGAGTTTATCTTAAAAGATGAGATTGCGGCCGGTAAGGTTGAAATCCGCACTATTGAGGGTCTTACCATTGAAAACAGAATTGCACACAACAAGGCTATTCCTGACGATGTTTTAGCAGAAATCAAGGCTTGTAATGTAATACTTAAAGCGCCTACCACAACACTAAAGGGTGGTACACTTGAAAGTGCTAACGTTGCAATGAGACGCGAGCTTGACCTATATGCCAATGTTCGTCCCGTTGCAGTTCCCGAGGATGACATTGA
>CAZNTP010000064.1:3690-9924 GCA_964575985.1 uncultured Ruminococcus sp.
ACGCGGCGTTGAAATTCCCGATACCTTGGCTTTCGACTTTAAGGTTACTACTAATGAGGGTACAAAGAGAATTGCCCGCGCCGCTTTTGAATATGCTAAAAACAACGGCAAAACCAATGTTGCGATTGTTACAAAGGCAAATATTATGAAGAAGACCGACGGTAAGTTCTCAGAAATCTGCCACGAGGTTGCTAAGGATTATCCGGGTATTGAGGCAGAGGATTGGTACATTGATATTATGACCGCTAACCTTGTAAACCCCCGAGTTCGTTCAAAGTTCCAGGTTATTCTTCTTCCTAACCTTTACGGTGATATTATTACTGACGAAGCCGCTCAGCTTCAGGGTGGTGTAGGTACTGCAGGAAGTGCAAATCTTGGCGATGTTTACTCTATGTTTGAGGCAATCCACGGCTCAGCTCCTCGTATGATGGAGGAGGGAAGAGGTATGTACGCTAACCCCACAAGTATGCTGAAAGCCAGCGAAATGATGCTTCGTCATATCGGTTTCACCGAGTATGCCGATAAGCTAGACCAGGCGCTTCACATCTGCACAGAGGTTGAGCCTAAGTATGTAATCACAGGCAGAAGCGACGGCGCTACCTGCTCTGAGCTTGGCGATTATGTAATGGAAACCATTTCTAAGCTTTAAAAACAAGAATTGACGGCACAACTTTTAAAAGTTGTGCCGTCAATTTATAAGTAATATCTGTTAGTTTTAGCAATTCTTGTAAAGGGTGCAGGGTCGGTGTTTATAAGTATAGTTTCTCGGCCTATTACCTCTATATCACCCCAAGGAATAATAATATCCTCATCGTGACCTAGGATGCCAAAAAGCCGCGGTCTTCCAAAAATCACAATTTCCTCAAGTTTTCCGCTTTCGGTGCTTATAATCACATCCGAAATATAGCCTAAAACACAACCGTTTTTAACGCAGACCACCTGTTTGTTTTTGAGTTCGTCAATTCTACAGCTCATTTATATCACCGATACAAATATATGCGGTATAAAGCTTTAATATACAGAAAAGCCTGGGCTGACTTAAAACAGATATTTTATTAAGAGTAAGCAAATTATATGTAACGGATAAAAAGCGTAGAAGAAATATTTTAAAAATTTGCCCTTTATAAAACCTCGTTTTCCATTATACATATTTATCGGTACAAAAGCACATAATGCCGCATATCCGCCCGAAAGCATAGGCAATGCCAATGCCGCCTGAACGGCAGGGCTATTGCGAAGCACGTGAATCAGTATAATAAGCATTACACCGCGATAACCGTAATCAACCTTTAACACTATGGCTACAGCTAATATCAAGGCTAATAATACAAACTTTTTTAAATTATTTTCTGTATTTTTAATCACCCATAAGGCTATAACACCTAAAGCCAGGGTGAAATAGATATTTTGTTTGCCAAGATACAGAAATTTACCACCTACCATCAAGTCAAACGGTATTTCAGAAATGAGGGCAAACAGGGAAAGGTTTAAAAGATATTTTTTAAAATTTTTAGTATGTATAAACCCTTCGGTTACCAAAAAACAGAAAATGGGGAAGGCCAGTCTTCCAATCTTACGTAGTATAAAATACAGTGTAATTTGCTTACCGCCAAGACTTAAAAGCGGAGAAGTGGCAAACTCGGTACCGCTTAAAAGTATCAATGCCGCATGGTCAATAAGCATTGTAATTATGGCAATAAGCTTTAACATACTGCTGTCTAAAATTTTCAGTTTGTTTAAATTCATTTTATTCCCCAAAAAGCATCCCGCTCTGCCGTAATGTGCTTAAGATAACCTAGCCAAAAAAGCCAGGTGGGTGCCGGCCGTACAGCTTCGCGCTCCCTTCTTCCGAACTCGGCACAGCCGCGGGAGGTCTGCAAGCCCACTGTACGAGCGTTGGCCCCGAAAATAAAAGTGTAGGGTTATATAAGCCACGGTCCGCGAACAGAGCAGGACGAAATAATTATTATTTATTATCTATTTCAAAAAAGTCTTCGAGGCGCTCAACAAAGGCGTCAGCTACGGTTTCATACTCGTCATCGTCTTCGATTTCGTAGTAATATTCCTCGCCGTCCTCTTCGCCTACCTTAACAATAACAAGCTCGCCGCTGTCTTCAAGCATTTTCTGGGGGTCGTCAAAGGTGGGGAGCATTGCCAGATATCTTCCCGTATCGGTTTCTATTGCATCGAGCACCTCAAAGGTGTATTCCTTGCCGTCATCATCACTTAAGGTGATAAGGTCAGGATTATAATCGTTTTCGTTTTTATTAATTTCACTCATTTTAAAAACTCCTTAAAATTTTTACATATTAATATTAATACGAAATTACCGTTTAGTCAATATCGGTATTTATTTTTTTGCTGTTTTCATAATCAATAACCCGTCTGAACTGGGTTTCGTAAAGCTCACGGTAGCCGGCACTTCTCGATAACAGCTCATCGTGACTGCCTGTTTCGGCAATTACACCGTTTTCTATAAGCATTATTTTATCAGCCGCCATAATGGTTGAAAGTCGGTGGGCAATAACAATGCTGGTTCTTCCTACCATAATTCTGTTGAGAGCTGACTGAATCTGACTTTCGGATACCGAGTCGAGTGATGAGGTTGCCTCGTCAAGAATAAGTATTTTCGGGTTTTTAAGGATTACACGCGCTATAGATACCCTTTGCTTTTCACCGCCCGAAAGCTTTAATCCGCGGTTACCGACAACGGTTTGGAATTTTTGGGGCAGACGGTCAATAAAGTCAAAAATATTTGCAATTTTGCAGGCTTCTATTATTTCTTCCATAGTAGCTTCGGGCTTTGCGTATAAAAGATTTTCGAGTATTGTGCCGTTAAAAAGATAGGTGTCCTGAGTAACAATACCTATATTTGTTCTAAGGTATTTAAGGTCATAATCTCTGACATTGGTGCCTGCAACCTTAACAGTACCCGATACAGTATCGTAAAGTCTTGGAATCAGACCAATTATAGTGGATTTGCCTGCTCCGGAGGTGCCCACTATTGCATACATTTTACCCGACGGCACATAGAAATTAATGCCCTTTAAAATTTCCTTTGAAGGCTCATAATGAAATTTAACATCCAAAAATTCTACGCTACTGTCGGTCATATCAGGAGTTTTTGGGTTTTCGGGATTTTCAATCTCGTGACTGCGGTCAAGGTATTCAAAAATTCTCGTAAACAAAGCCATTGAGCGCACAAAGTCAACCTGCAAATTAAGAAGCATTCTCACGGGCTGATAAAGTCGGTTGACAAGGGCAACTATTACCGTTATATCACCAACGGTAAGATTTTTATCAATACCGCCGATTATCAGAAAACCGCCTGCAAAATAAATTAGTAGGGGCGCTATCTGAATAAACATTCCAAGCAGTACATGAAACCAACTGCCCGCGCGGTGCTCCTTAATAGTAATCTGCGTAGTTTCGTTATTTATTCGCTTGAATTTCTCAAATTCGGTTTTTTCCTTTGTGAAAAGCTTTACAAGCATAGACCCGCTCACAGACAGTGTTTCATTTATCTGCTGGTTGAGCTCATCATGCTTTTCTTGCGACTCAGAGGCAAGTGTCCAACGCTTTTTGCCGACAGAGCGCGTGGGGAAAATCATAACGGGCAATACTATAAGACCTACTATTGCCAGACGCCAATCGGTATAAAAAAGATAGAACACCGAAACGCCGACAGTCAGCGTATTGCTTACAATCGAGGTCAGCGTACCCGAAATTATCGAGCTGACACCGTTAATATCGCTGTTCATTCGTGTTATGATGTCGCCCTGTTTTTCGTTTGTGAAAAATGAATGGGGCATATGCTGTAGATGGTCGTACATCTCGTTGCGCATATCATATATTATTTTTTGTGATATCCAGGAGTTTATGTATTGCTCTAAAACGCTGATTATTTGCGAAGATGAAAGCACCACAAAGGCAAGAATAACAAGCCTTAAAAGCAAAGCCATACTTCTGTCATCGCTTATTATTGAGTCAACAATTTTACCTGTTATAACCGAGGGGAAAAGTCCTAAAATTGCCGAAATGGCAAGGGCAATAAATACAAGTATAAAATGCCATTTGTAAGGCTTTAAATAGCCGAGTATTCTTAAAAGCAGAGCCTTTGTGATTTTTGGCTTATTCTGTTTTTCTTCTTCGGTTAAAAAGCCTCTGGGACCTCTAGGCCCCATAGGTCCTCGCATACCTGCAGGCGGCGGCGTCATCGGTCGCATTTAATCATCTCCAAATGCTAGGCGGCGAGCGAAACCGTAATGGGTTTGACTCTCGTCAGCCAATAATTTACACTACAAATTATATTTTAACATATTTGCAAGAAAAAGCCAACCCTATTAATAAAATATGAACAAAAAATGAATTTTTAATATTTTCACTAAAAGTTATCAACTTTTACTTGACAAACTGTGAATTGTGCATTATAATAAAGACAACAAAAGAAAGGAGGAGCAACAGCATGAGGAAGGACACTCCACCCGCACAATTTTGAAATAAACTGAAAGTGGTGATTCCAATGAAGTAAGAAATCAGAAACCCAAACAAAATAAATCAACGGGGTAGGACCGATGTACTAAAATAATTGAACAAAAAACCTCTTAAAATTTAAAGCTTTGGTGATGCTTTATGAAAGTAGTTAAAAAAGACTTTAAATAATAAATTACAGGTGAGTCCCATGCACAGTTGATTTTTATGATAGTATAAAATTTCATTTGAAATTTAATATAGAAATTTAAACCTAAAAGGTGATTTATATGATTGTGAGGAAAATTTCAATCAAATAAATTATTAAGGATGAGTCCAATGTACCGTTTAAATAAAACCTCAATTTAGATAAGACTTAAATTTTAGTGTGTATTTTAAAAGGATTAAAATATTAGTTTAACCGTAATAACGGAAAAAGTAAAAAAGAATTGAGTGAATAATCATAAAAACAGAATATTAAGACGGCTGTAGCAGTAAGAAATTGTTACAGCCGTTTTTAGTTTTTTGATAGTGAATTACTGATAGAGATTGGTTGTATAACAAATATTGGGGTGTCATTGCTAGGAGTTGGCGACGAAGCAATCCGTAATACCCGAAGAAACGGATTGCCACAGCCGTTCACACGGCTTCGCAATGACAAAAAAACGCACTCATTTTTATTTCTCCAACATTTGAAACAGAACCTAGAAATTATTATTTTACAATATGTTGCAATAAGGCAAAAAATGGAGTATAATTATATATAAGTAATTGAGGTTATTTTGGTATTGCAAACCCAGATAAAATAATGTGTGAAATATATATGTAGGAGGAACCTATTATGAGAAAATTTTACATACTGTTTTTGGTTATGGCAATATTGCTGGGAACTTTGTGTTCCTGTGGTAAAGTGAATGAGGAAATGTCAAGCGATGTGACAGGTGCAGCTTCAATTACTGTGTCTGATGAATCAACTCTTGAAACAACAAAAAGTGAAGAAAGCAGCATTTCTGAGGAAACAACTCCTGAAACAATAAAAAGTGAAGAGAGTGATGTTTCTGATGTGATACCATCTGAAACTTCAAGCGATACGGTGGAGAGCACATCATCTGAAATAACAAATGGCGCAGAAAGCGCTACTTCAAAAGAGGCACCCTCAGCTACAAGCAGTGAGCAAAGTCCTGTTTATAAAAGCATTGACGAGGTACCGAAAATAGTGCTTGACGGCGACCCTGTACCTTATAAGGTTTTAGGTGGAACGGATTATAATTATGAGTATAATATAAAATTCGATCGAATCGTAAGAACTCGTGAAGAATTGTTAGCGTTTTGCGAAGAGTACAATTTTGAAAGTTATGAACATTCATTATCGTTATTTAAAGATGTTAAAAATAAATACGACGATGATTATTTTAAAGAAAATGCTTTGATTTTGCATTATTCTCGCGGCGGTAGCGCGTCATATAAATATCGTTTTGACTGTCTTGTTAAAAAAGACAATAAATTACATATAGGATTATTGAAATGGATTGCAGGGAAAAAAGAAGCGTCCGGTGGTGTTAGTGCAGTTACTATTACAAGTGGTCTTGGTTATGTTATAGAGGTTAATAAAATAGACATTCAAGGCATCGATGAAATTGAGGTTACTAAAGAATATCAATTTATTGATGTTAGTTAAATATTATAATAGAAGTGAGTGTTTTAGAAAAGTTAGCAAATGAATGATTAAAACCGCCTATGTACGCATAGGCGGTTCAGACTGTC
>CAZNTP010000065.1:0-9906 GCA_964575985.1 uncultured Ruminococcus sp.
TTTTTCAAAAATTTTTTTGTTACCACTTGACACAAGCATATAATAGCATCAAGTAAGTAGTGAGCGAGGTGATTTTAATGGCAAAAGTTAAGGTTTATACATCATCTCATCCCGATAATCCACCGAATTGGTATTGGGTGAATGGTTTACACGATGCTTGTATTGTTGATGTTGAATATTTTGAGTTTCCTTTTGACTATAACAAATTTGTTGGAAACAAAAATTCCTATGATAGAAATCTTATGTCATTAAAAATTAATGCATCTGGTGCACTATACGATCAAACTATAAAGGAAATCAAATTATTTAATTTTAAGGTATTAACGAAAAATATTGAATTACAGGGAAGAAAAAAAGTTTGGTGGCTTGCAGATAGATTAACCGAGAAAGATGGGTATTTTTATTTGGAAATTGATTTGCAAGATTTTGATTCTTATCCTGAAGATTTCACATTTGAGATAAAATTTGATAGGGCAGAAGTTGTAAGATAAGAAAAATCCTTGGTTTTCAGGCACATTTTCATTCGTGTCATTAAGTTCAAAACCCCTAAAAACAAAAGCACTTCTTCTGAAGTGAGCCCCTTTCATTAGACTGTTTAACAAAAGTGGTTCACTTCAGTTTGGTTTGGTGGCTATTTCTTTATTTTTTGTCAATTTTAAGGCAATTTTTGGCTTTTACCTTGCAAAGAGGTGAAAAATGTTATATTATTAAATATATGACTAAACTTGGAGGTTTGTTATGCAGAGAGAAAGATTAGGCAGCCGCTTAGGTTTTATTTTGCTTAGTGCCGGTTGCGCGATTGGTATAGGAAATGTTTGGAAATTTCCTTATATGGCAGGTCAGTACGGCGGCGGTATTTTTGTACTGTTCTATCTGTTTTTCCTTATTGTTATGGGTGTTCCCGTAATGACAATGGAATTTGCAATGGGTAGAGCGAGTCAGAAAAGTCCTGCCAAGATTTATGAGCCGTTAGCTCCTAAAGGCAGTAAATGGCATATTCACAGTTATTTTGCTGTTGCGGGCAACTACATACTTATGATGTTTTATACCTGCGTTTCGGGTTGGATGATGCGCTATTTTGTGGATACTGCTTTTGGTAAGTTTGAAGGACTTAATGCTACGGGTGTAGCCGATTATTTTGACGATATGCTTGGTGACCCTGTAACCCTTATAATATATACGGCGATAGTTATTATTTTCGGTTTTGCGGTTTGCTCATTCAGTCTTCAAAAAGGACTTGAAAGGGTAACAAAATATATGATGCTGGCTTTGCTTGCAATAATGATAGTGCTTGCAATAAATAGCATTTTTATGGATGGCGGCGCTGAGGGACTTGCATTCTATTTAAAGCCTGATGCACAAAAGGTTAAGGAAATAGGACTTGGCAATGTTATTGTTGGCGCTATGAATCAGTCATTCTTTACGCTAAGTTTGGGCGTAGGCTCTATGGCTATTTTCGGCAGTTATTTAGGTAAAGAAAGAAGTCTTATGGGTGAATCGGTAAATGTTGCTGTACTTGATACCTTTGTGGCGATTTGCTCAGGTCTTATTATTTTCCCCGCTTGCTCGGCTTACGGGGTAGAGGTAAACAGCGGCCCTCCGCTTATCTTTATAACCCTTCCAAACATATTTAATAACATATCCTTAGGCAGACTCTGGGGCTCACTATTCTTTGTTTTTATGAGCTTTGCGGCAATTTCAACCGTTCTTGCAGTATTCGAAAACATAATTGCCTGCACAATGGATTTATTCGGCTTTAGCCGTAAAAAAGCCTGTGTTGTGAACTGTATTGCAATGCTTGTTTTGTCACTTCCTTGTATTTTAGGCTTTAACCTGCTTTCAGGCTTTATGCCCTTTGGCGAGGGTACAAATATACTCGATTTAGAGGACTTTATTGTAAGTAACGTTCTTTTGCCTATTGGTTCGCTTTTATTCGTGCTTTTCTGTACCTCACGCTATGGCTGGGGCTGGAAAAAGTTCACCGAAGAAGCCAATGCAGGAAAGGGCTTAAAGGTTGCTAATTGGATGCGCGGTTATATGACCTATGTTCTGCCAATTATTATCATTGTTTTGTTTGTAGTTGGTATTTATAATTTCTTCAAATAAGGAAGGCTTTTTATGACAGATTGGATTTTTATAATAGCACAAGCTTTTGGTATAGTAGCCTGTATTCTATCGGTAATTTCAATGCTTTCTAAAAGCATTACGGGCGCGCTGATTTTCCAAATGCTTGCCAATATAGCTATTGCTATAAATTTCGGCTTGGTGGACGGTATTTCGGGCGCTGTTGTATGCATTATAGGTACAGTGCAGACCTTGGTAATGTTTCTTATGCGCCGCAAGGAAATAGAGCCGCAAGGGTGGCTTTTAGGTATTTTTTTAATTGCTTATATAATGGCTTCGGTGGTTATGTACAGCAAATGGTTTGATGTTTTATCAGGTATAGCCGCCGTTACCTTTGCAATAGCGGTTGTTCAAAAGAATACGGCTATGTACAGAAGTATTATGCTTATTAACTCTTGCCTTTGGATAGTATTCGATTTTTGCGCAGGTGCATATACCGCGATTATCACCCACGGAATAATACTTGCATCCATTGTTGTGGGTATGATAGGCTTGGATGCTAAAAAAGAAAAAGCTTAAAACAATAGTTATAAAATGCATCACCAAATCGGTGGTGCATTTTTATGTTGAGAAACGCTTTTGTATACTGTATAATAGTGTTGAAAGAGGAATGTGCTATGAATTACAGTAAATGGCTAAATGCTAATACAGAATCGTTAAAGGGTAAAACGGTGGCGGTTACGGGTACTACAGGCGGTTTGGGGCTTGAGCTTTGCCGCTTTTTAGCAAGCCTTGAAGCTAAGCTTATACTACTTAACAGAAATGCCGAGCGTTCGGAAAAGCAGGCAGAGGAATTAAGAAAAACCTTTGGTGCAGAGGTTTTTTGCATAAATACCGACCTTTCGGATATGAATTCGGTAAAGGTTGCTACAGAAAAGCTATGTAATTTGCCTATTGATGTATTTATACATAACGCAGGGGCATACAGTATACCGAGGTATATTTGTGCTACTGGGTATGATAATGTATTCCAAATAAATTTTATATCACCCTATTATATTATAAAAAAATTACTTCCCGTTTTGCGTGAGCGGGTCGGTAGGGTAGTGGCAGTAGGCAGTATTGCCCACAACTACTCAAAAGCCGATAAAAATGATATCGATTTTTCGGGTAGAACAAAAGCGTCTAAGGTTTACGGCAATGCTAAGCGGTATTTAATGCTGTCGCTATACAGTCTTTTTGAAAATGAAAAGGAGGCAAGCCTTAGTATTACCCACCCGGGCATTAGTTTTACAGGGATTACCGCGCATTATCCCAAGCTTATATTTGCGGTTATAAAGCACCCTATGAAGATGATTTTTATGAAGCCTAAAAAGGCATGCCTTTCTATTCTACGGGGTGTGTTTGATGAAACAAAGACTTTCCGATGGATAGGCCCTAAAATTTTTAATGTATGGGGTAGCCCCAAAAAGCAAATACTCAAAACAGCAAGCTTAGAGGAGCTTAAGTTTATAGGTGATACTGCAGAGAATATTTACTGCAAAATAGAAGAAATGCTATAATTTTTTTAAAAGGAGAATACTATGAATTTTTTGGAAATTGCTCAAAACCGTCAATCCTGCCGTAATTACAATAGCGAAAAAATGGTTGAACAGGAAAAAATAGACGCTATTTTAGAGGCGGCAAGATTATCGCCGTCAGCCTGCAACGGTCAGCCCTACAAGCTTACTGTTTGCAAAGGCGACACCGCAAAGGCGGTTGCAAAGGCAACTCAGGGTATGGGTATGAATAAGTTTTCGAGCGACGCGCCTGTGCTTATAGTCATATCTGAAATGCCTTATGTCAGAACTGCGGCAGTCGGGGCTAAGGTTAAAGGCAACGATTACCGCTCAATAGATATAGGTATAGTAGCAGCATATATTACTGCCGAGGCAACATCTCAGGGGATTGGAAGCTGTATTTTAGGCTGGCTTGATGATGAGAAGATACGTAATATATGCGGTCTTGACGGAACGGTCAGACTTGTTATTACACTTGGCTATGCGGCAGAAAATGATAAATTGCGTGATAAAAAGCGCAAGACTTTAGATGAGCTTGTAAGCATTTTAGAGAAACAATAAAAATACAAGAGGTGAGCGGTATGAATTATTTAAAGGGAATAGAGTTAAACCAAATGCCGCCCGAAACAAGTTATCTGCATAATTTACCTGTGATAGAACAACTGTCAAAAATAGGTAGGATTTCCTTTGATGCACCCGTCACATTCTTTGTTGGCGAAAACGGGACAGGAAAGTCAACCTTGCTTGAAGCAATAGCTATTGCAATGGGCTTTAATGCAGAGGGTGGCGGCAGAAATTTCACATTTTCCACCAATGCTTCACACTCTGAGCTTTGGAAATATATTGATACACTAAAAACAGTACCCTCAAAGGACGGATACTTTTTAAGGGCAGAAAGCCTTTATAATCTTGCAAGCAATATTGATGAAATGGATAAAGTGCCCTCCTTTGACCCGCCTGTTATTGACGGCTATGGCGGTGTGTCGTTACATAAGCAGTCACACGGAGAAAGTTTTTTAGCCCTTGTTCAAAACCGTCTTGGCGGCAGTGGACTTTATATTTTTGATGAGCCCGAAGCTGCGCTTTCACCCATGAGACTCTTAACTCTTATAGCCTTAATTGACAGACTTGTAAATGCTGATTCTCAAATAATAATTGCAACCCATTCGCCCATACTTATGGCATATCCAAGGGCTGAAATAATTGAACTGAGCCCCAACGGTATAAGAAAGGTGCCTTACCGCGAGACCGAACATTTTAAAACAACAAAGCAATTTTTAGATAACCCCGACAGAATGTTGCATTATTTACTTGATGAAGAAAAGTAATAAATTAAAAGAGGATATCTCACTAAGAAATAAGTGAGACATCCCCTTTTTAATATGGCTTAATAATTTCAGGTGTTTCCTCTAAATTTTTCAAAACATCCTCAATATCCAAACGCCTGTTATTTAACGCCAAAAGTGTTAACTTTATGATAGCCATTCTTTTGTTCTTGGCTAAAGTATTTAATGCGGTAAGATGACTTCTTTCCCAAGCTGTCATATCAATTTTTTCATCGTTTTTGGTATTCGGCATTTTAGGATTCACAACTATTACCGATGTTTCCTCGTGGTTTATTCCGCAAAGTAAGTAATAAGGGTCTACCTCTAATACCTCGGCTACTTTAATTAAAAAATCACAGCTTATTTTTCTTCTGTGCTCGGTAGCAGAATAGGTAGTCATCTTCATACCCAATATTTTTGCCATTTCCTGTTGAGTATAGCCTTTAAGCTTTCTGAAATATGCAATTCTTTGATTTACTGTTCCGTCCATTTTCTTCTCCTAAAATAAAAAAGTGCGCAAGCAGAGCCTACGCACCGAAAAACGCATAGCCTCAAATGCTGCGACACATCTTTCACGCCATAACGGTGCAAAAACAGAGGTTGCATTTTTACCAAAGTAAAATGCACCTATTATGGCTAAAGTATTTAGATGTGTCGCAAGGATATTTTACCATTAAATAATAAAAAAATCAAGTAAAATTAAAAGGGCTGTTTCACTAAGAAAAAGTGAGAATGCCCCTTTTGCTATTCAAATGATTTTGCGTTGCGGTACTCTGACGGTGTTTTGCCGACCTCTTTTTTAAAAATACGGCAAAAATAATGTAAATCCAGAATACCGCAATGCTGTGCAATGGTCTGTATTTGAAGGGTTGTGTTTTTTAGAAGATGCTTTGCAACACTAACACGTTTACTGTTAACAAATTGGGTCAGAGTTTGTCCCGTTTCCTTTTTAAAACGGGCAGACAGATAAGATGGACTTATATTATTGATTTCTGCCAGAGCGTTAAGGCTTAAATCAGAGGTCAAATCGTTTTCTATTTTTACCACCACGCTTTGAATAAGGGGGGATAAATTTTTGGTAGAATGTTGTTTTACAAGACGGCAGTAGGTTCTGAGAATTTCAAGCATAAAGCTTTGTGCAGCGGTGGGGGTATGCAAAGCTTCGATTTTTTTGGCAATATCGGAAGAAACGCTGTCAAGATATACGGGGTGCACACCGCCGCTTTCGGCAGCCTTGCGAAAAAGAGTGTTCATTATAATACAGTAGTTTTTAATATTCCGAAGCCTGTCTGGTGTTCGGTTTTCAAGCGCTAAGGAAGAAAAGCTTGTAAACATATTTTCGGCTTTGCGCATATTACCGTGTGCTACTGCAGCTATAAGCTGATTTTCGAATTCGTAGCGGCTTTCCATAACCTGTTGACCTATCGGGTAGCCTTCGTTAAGTGTACCGTTTTCAAGTATATCGGGAATAAAAGCGGCGGTATTTTCACGGTATATATCCAGGTTTTCGAAATTATCGGCGCCGCCCCAGATATATTCGGCAAGGCTATCAACCATTGCAAATATATGTGACTCCTCTCTGATTACGGGAAGCGACATATAAAAGTATTCAAGCTCTTTTGAAAATTTAGGCGGTATTTTATTTTTTTCTTCCTGCTCTAAAATCATTTGAGGGGTTATATCCTCATTAAGATACGGGCCTATAATAAAAACGGTTTTTTCATCGCAAAAGGGAAGCTCGAAAAAAATATATTTGCATAAAAACACGTCAGAAATGCGGTAAACGGTGGCAGGCTTTATATTTGGGAAAATATCGAAAAAGGTTTCATTTTCATATTTGCCGCCGAGTAGTCTTCTGAGGCCTTGGTCGATTCGGTCATCAATAATTTCATAGGGGTTTATTGTCTGACAACTTAAATGGCATTTAGTTAAAACGTTTTGCAAAAAATACAGTTCATTATCGTAAAACATAGTACTCTTACCTTTGGATAAAAAAGTTAGTTTTTGGGGTTGTTATTAATAATTATAGTGTATAATACATAAATTTTCAACTAATTTTATAAGTAAAGCAATAAAATTGTGCAAAAACACACAAAAATTATGCTAACGATATATTTTTTCATATATTATAATGATAATGTACCCTTATGTAATTAAGGAACACTATAAACCGCCTTTTTTGCGGCATAAGAAAGGAATTGCTATTATGGATAATAATTGCAAAAAACGTCCCTTTGGCATACGCGACAGTATTGCCTATGCAGCCGGTGACCTTGGCTGTAATATGAGTTTTGCACTCAAAAGCACAATGTCTATATTCTGGACACAGTTTATGGGTATGGACCTTTGGTATGCGGCCCTGCTTATTGTTGTACAGGTATGGGATGCAATCAATGACCCGCTTATCGGCTCTATGATTGATGCTGACAAACGTACATACAAACGCAATAAGTTTTTAACTTACATCTGGGCAGGCTCTATCGGTCTTATAGTAGGCGGCGCTTGCTGTTTCCTACCGTTCCAAAATGCTCCCGATTGGGCAAAGGCAATAATCTTTATTGCAGGCTATGTAGTTTGGGATGCATTCTACACCGTAGCAAACGTTCCTTACGGTTCACTTCTTTCACTCATTTCTAATGATGTTAAGGACAGAGCTTCTCTTTCTGCCTGGCGTTCTGTAGGCTCCATTTTTGGAAATATGCTTCCTATGGTTATTCTTCCCTTCATTATTTATGATAAGAATAATAACCTTATCGGTGAGCGCGTATTTATTGCCGCTCTTATTATGGGTGTTTTAGGTTTTATCTGCTTCCAGTTTATGATTCGCAACACCGAAATCCGTGTTGAGCAGGCTGTTACTGTAGGCGAGGATGCTCCTAAATTCAATGTATTTAAGGCTTTCGGCAACTTTATGAAAAACCGTCCCGCTGTGGGTGCTACTATTGCCGCAATGGGTATGTTTATCGGTATGCAGGGCGCTGCAACAGCTGTTACTGTTATTTTCCAGTCTTATTTTAAGAATGTTCAGATTTCAGGTATTGTACAGCTTTTTGCTATGATTCCGATAGTTTTCTTTACCCCTCTTGCACGTAAATGCGTTGCTAAATTCGGTAAAAAAGAGCTTGCAACCTTTGGCGCAATCTGCTCTATGGTAGCAGGTCTTGGTTTATTCTTAGTATTCCCCAATAATACTGGCCTTGACCTTATTATTTACATTCTGTTCCAGCTCGTATTCTCATTAGGCCTTGGTATTTATTCTACAGTTTCTTGGGCTATGATGGGTGACGCAATTGACTATAACGAGTGGAAAACCGGCAATCGCGAGGAAGGCACCGTTTATTCACTTCACTCCTTCTTCAGAAAGCTGGCTCAGGGTATAGGCCCCTCACTTGTTTTGATTATCATGGTAGCTTTAGGCTATGTAGGTGAAAACGAAGGCAATCAGGTTTGGGAGGTTGCAGTTAATATGCGCTACCTTGTAGCCGCAACCTATCTGTTCTCTGCAATACTTCAGTTTATAGGCCTTGGCCTTGTTTATAATCTTGACAAGAAAACTCTTGCTCAAATGAACAAAGAGCTTGGAAGAGAAGAATCCGCTGACAATAATGTAGCAGTAGATGCTTAAGCAAATAAGTTACCCGATTGTCATTGTACAATCGGGTACTTTTTAAAGTTTATAATTTGTTTATCAATTTTTTTAGCTGTTAAGTTATAATGGCTATAACTTAGTCAAAAGGAGATTTAGTATGAGAACTGTAGTTAATTTTAATGCTAAGTGGGCATTTACCAAAATGCTATCCGAGCTTCCTACCGAATTTTCAAGTAAGTGGGATTTTGTAAACCTGCCTCATTGCTGGAACGCGATTGACGGTCAGGACGGTGATAACGATTATTACCGCGGCACAGCATATTATGCAAAGAAAATAAGCAAGCTGGATTTACCCGAGGCAGATAGATACTATCTTGAAATTAAGGGTGCTAATTCATCGGCTGACGTGTATGTAGACGGTAAAAAATTGGCTCACCATGATGGCGGTTATTCCACCTGGCGCGTTGATATTACCGAGTCTATAGGTGTGTCAAGCCTTTTGGTTATAGCAGTTGATAATTCGGCTAACGAAACCGTATATCCCCAGATGGCAGACTTTACCTTCTATGGCGGTATTTACAGAGATGTAAATATTATCTGTGTTAGCAATTCACACTTTGACCTTGATTATTACGGCGCTCCTGGAATTAAGATAACCCCCGAGATTAAGGGAGATGCCGCTGATGTTGAGATTGAAACCTTTGTGACAAACGGCGAAATAGGTCAGGATATCCACTATATTATAGAGGATAGAGGGGGCAATGTTGTAGCAGAAACCACCACCAATGATACCAAGGTTGTTTTGAATATCCCCTCGGTTAATCTATGGCACGGAAGACGTAACCCTTACCTTTATACTGCCAGGGCAGAGCTTTTAAAGGACGGTGCAGTTCTTGATAATGTTTCTGCACGCTTTGGTTGCCGTACATTTGAGATTGATGCCAACAACGGCTTTATACTAAACGGTGAAGAGTATGCCCTTCGCGGTGTTTCTCGCCATCAGGACCGTTGGCAAAAGGGTAATGCCTTGTCACGCGAAGACCACGAGGAAGATATTGAGCTGATTTACGAAATGGGCGCTACTACAATACGTCTTGCTCACTATCAGCACGACCAGTATTTCTATGACCTTTGTGATGAAAAGGGACTCGTTATCTGGGCAGAAATTCCTTATATTTCAAAGCATATGCCGACAGCAAGAGAGAATACCATTTCTCAAATGAAAGAGCTTATTGTCCAGAACTATAACCACCCATCTATTGTGGTTTGGGGACTTTCCAACGAAATCGGTATCGGCGGTGCTGATGACGACCTGCTTGAAAACCACAATATACTTAACGATATGTGTCACGAAATGGATAAGACACGC
>CAZNTP010000066.1:0-9872 GCA_964575985.1 uncultured Ruminococcus sp.
GATTTACCTGCTTTGCTCTGAAAGCGCTTGCCGCCTGAGCTACTGCAAGATAGGTTTTACCTGTACCTGCAGGACCTACGCCTATTGTTATTGTGTTATTGCGAATAGCCTCTACATACTGCTTTTGACCTAAAGTTTTAGGCTTTACAGGCTTACCCTTAGAGGTAATGCAAATGCAGTTAGCATCGGTTATTTCGTCAATTTTTCCATCCTCGCCGTCCTCTACTAGGGAGGCTACATAATCAACATTGCGGTCAGTTATCTGCTCGCCCTTATTTATCATAGAAATAAGACCCTCAATTGTTCTGCAGGCCGAAACCACACCGTCGACATCGCCCTTAACCTTAATGGCGCTTCCGTGCGAGGTAATAGCAACACCGTAACGCTTTTCAATCCGTTTGATATTTTCATCAAAATTGCCGAAAAGATTTACAATTTGCTCAATTCGTTCAATATCTACCGTTTGCTCGAACAAAATCATTCTCCTAAACATATATATTCTTTATTAGTATACCATAATCTCCTAAAACTTTCAACCAAATTTATGAAAAAACAGGTATATCCCCATATTGTATAATAATATTTAAACGCAGGTGCGTACACGCGTATGCGTTTAAAAGTTTAAAATAATTTTGAGGTGAAGAAAATGAGCGTAAAGGATGCTGTAACAAAGAGATTTGAGATACTTTGTGATGAAAGAAATATAAAAATTAACGGGTTAGCGAACATTTCGGGCGTGACACCGTCCACCGCATATAGTATGATGGATAAGAGCAGACGTGATGTTTCAATAATAACCATTAAGAAATTCTGTGACGGTTTAGAAATCACCTTAGGGGAATTCTTTTCCTCACCCGAATTCGACAATTTAGAGCAAGAAATATGTTAGGCGGTATCATTTTGAAAAAATTATTAGTTGTATTATTAATTATTGGGGTTTCTGTATTACCTGTAGGCTGCAAAGAAAACACAGCGGACAAAAATCGCTCAGAGGTGACAATTAATTCACCTACCGATGACACTGTAAACGGTTACCGTTTAGGCGCACCAAAGGTTAATAGTAAGGACTCTGTCAGTGCCGACCGTGTAACTGTAGAAAGTAAAGCCTCATCAATACCAAAAACTGCATCGGACAGCGAAATGCCATCCGATACAGTTAACATTCAATATTGTGCAAATACCAAAAGCCTTGTATTTCACAAAACTACCTGCGGTTCTGCTAAAAATACAAAAGAGGAAAATAAGTATATCACCGATAACCGTGAAGAACTAATCACCGACGGATATACTCCCTGCAAAAAATGTAATCCGTAAATTTTTACGCAAAATCCACATATCCGCGCAAAGCGACCTCATTAATCATTTCCTTTAAGTCGCGGCTTACATCCCAGAGCATTTCGGAATAAAGGGCTACTATAAACATTATGTTTTCTTCAAACATACCGTCTTCAACCAAAGCAGTAACATCAAGCCCTCCGCCCTTATACTCATAAAGCGCCTTTACCATTTCATAGGCTTTATCTGCATTTGTGAGCCAATATGCCTGTAAATATTTCCAAGACTTTTTCTTTCTGTTAATTCGGTCCTCTTTCATAAGCTTAGAGCTGACGCCAATATTCACTTCGCCCTCTATGTGCTTGAATGTGCCCCAATCGAGCTTAGTAAAGCCTTTGGTAACCACACCGAACAGGTCGTCTGCTCCGCGCAGAGAGGATATTTCGCCAACAAGCTGTTTTGTTTGGTGAAAGCCCTCTATATTGCTCGGCAAATAAGAGAACGGAAAAGCGCCGCAGTCCTCCCAGACAATTTTTATTTTTGGGTTGACATTTTTTATATATTCGGTCTTTTCCTTAACAGAGGTTGCGTGCAAACCGAACTGCAACTCTAAATTAGGGTATTTATCAAAAAAAAGCTCTGCCGTTTTGTTAACAAAGCGTGTTACAGCATCGGCAATGAGTATTCCACCTATAGAATCGGTCTTAAGCTCTGTAAAGGACTGAAAATAAATTCCTTCTAAATTAAGTGTGGAATACTGCTCCTCAAAATGCGCAAAAATTTCGGGGGCTTTGCTCATTATGGTTTCTAAATTAAACTTGTTACAATCGGTATCCCAACACCACGGATAGCCGAATATAACCTTAACACCGCAGGAATGTGCATAATCTATAATTTCCTTTGCATTAAAGGGTACAGCATCGTTCCAGATAATAATTATATTCATTTTAAGCTTTACCATATTATCAATAAAGCCTTTGTAGTTATAAATAACGTGTCCCCATGTCCAGATGCCTCTGTTCTTTATTGCAGGTGCAGATTGCAGCGAAAAATCAGGAAACGGTTTAACAAGAGGTCTTGGGTAAACCAAGGAATCATTATGGGCATACTCCATTTTTAGCAGATATTTGTTATAAAAATCTATAACGCCGTATAATACACCATTATCGTCGAAGCCCTCGATAATAACTGTATCATTTTTAACCCCAATAGAGTATTCTTCTGCTTCATTAAGCTTTGCAGTAGAATTCTTTTCTATATATCGGTTATTCTGCTTTGTGCCGATATAAATACATCGGTAATAGTTTAAATCAAGCTTTGGGTCATATTTTATACAAACAGGGTATTCATAAGTGTAGTCGAGTAAGAATTCACTTAAATTCTCGACCGCCTTTTTTTGTATGCCGCTTTCGGCTTCTCCGTAAACAATAGCAAACTGTGACATAAAAAACACTCCTTTTAAGCTGACGAGAGTCGAACCCATTACGGTTTCGCTCGCCGCCTTTTACTGCCCTGCTTGCGCTCGATTTTGTAAGGCGCCAGCCTTACTGCAAATTTCACGCTTCGCCTTTCAAAAAAGGCGGCTGAGAGAAACTCTTCGACCTGCGAATAAGGAATTTTTTGTTCCGACGAAGTCGAAGAACGCAGTAATACTGACGTATTGCAAGTGATGAGACAAGTTCGGGCGAAAAATTAATATTGTCAGGCGTAACGAGTTCGACTCTCGTCAGCCTAAGATATTGTACAACAATAATCTTAAAAGGAGTAGTTATTTATTTACTGCTTTTCTGTACTGTATTGACCTTTTCTATATTTTAACGGGGAAATACCGTACTTTCTTTTAAAGTATTTAGTGAAATATTCGGGGCTTTGAAATCCGCAGATACCTGATATATCCGCAATTTTAAGGTCGGTAATCTCAAGCATTGTCTTGGCTTTTGAAATTCGGTACATATTAAGATATTCTGAAAAAGGGACACTGAAATTCTTTCTGAAATTTCGGCAAAAATAGCTTTGGGTGTAAAAAAGCTTTTTTGCAATATCCTTAGAAGAAATATCACTGCCGTAATTTTCGGTAATATACTGTGTAACCGCTCTGCAAAATTCTGCACTTTTTGGGCTTTTAACCGTCTTTTCAATAAAACCGCCCATTGTAAGAAAGGCAAAAATCAAAGAAATATATGCCGTAGCTTCGAAAAGCAATGCTTTTTCACCCTTTTCTACAGCAGAATAAAGCCTTAAAAATAATCCCTTAGGCTCTTCCGCCAAAGAGGATAAAAGATGCCTTTTAACCGCGGTTTTTCCGTTTAACAGCTCTTGCCTTAATTTTTGGTCGGCAATAAGCGAAATGTCAAAGCATATACACTTGTGCAGATATTGGTTATCGGTGCTAACCTTAACAGAATGTACCTCTAACGGATTTATAAAAACCAAATCCCCCTCTGTCACAGCGAATTGCGCATCGGCAACGTTTATTTTTGCCCTGCCCTTTTCAATTAAAAGGATTTCTATTTCGCTGTGAATATGAGGTTTTGTATCGCCGGAATTAAGATTTTCATAAATTGCAATTGGTGCACCGCGGTATCTTAACTTAAAGGAATCATCATACAATGTACTCACCTATTCGTCAAGAAAAATCGGGTTGGTCCAGGCCTTTTTACCGTCCTTATCAATTACGGTAATTCTTACATAGGAATAAGGTCCGGCCCAATGCTTTAGCTCAAACTCTGCGCGGGTGAGGCTTCCGTCCTCCGATTTTACAATACGTGTGGGGTGCTTATCACTTTGAAGTCTTATTTTAGCCACCGCCGAGCATTCAACAACAGCCTTATTATCCTCAACATAGAAATCATAAATCTCAGGTCCGCAGGAGGAATAAAACTCCCCTGCCTCTAAAGCCCTTAAAATGTCATTAACATTATTCTCGGCATTAACCATAACCCAACCGTTGCAGTGATGATACATTTGGTGACCGTCATCGGTAGCAACACCGTAAATACGAATATTTTGACCCAAAAGTTCATCCCAATAAGCCGCATCTGTATCCATATCATTTTCTATAGCACAACCGCTGTTCCATATTTCCATTGCAAAATTACCCTTTTGCTTATCGAAATATCTTGCAGGGGTGCTACTCCATTCGGGGTGACCATAAATAGTCAAATTCTTTTTAGAGTGTGCATCATCAAGAAAAGCCTGATATTCGAATTGGTCCTTGGCATTACCTCTCGGTAAAACTACATCCTGCTCATAGCCATTGCCATCCTCTTTAGAAGGACCTATGCAAACTGTATGAAAATGCCTGCAACCGTAACCACGGTCAATTTCATTATCAAACTCCATACCCGGAATAATTGTGATATCAGTATCAGGCGCATAGTTTATATAGTTATAATTTCTATGGTCGGTAATTGCCAAAAAATCATACCCATTCTTTTTATGCAGACGAATAACATCACCCGGATCACCCTTACCGTCAGAACGTGTTGTATGGCAGTGAAGACCGCCTTTTAGCATTTTTCTTTTAAGCTTAAATGCTTGTTGCCTGTTCATTTCATTCACCCTTTTATGTAAAATCTTTAAGATAGCAAAAATATGAAGGCACGTGGAACTTGGGGCACATGGTGGGGAAAAGTGCAAACAAATGCTTATCAAGCTCGCCGCCATCGGTTTCGAGTCGGTAAGCGTTAAAGTAAATTTCACCGTCACCGCTCATTATATTTTTAAGCTCAAACTCAAGCTCTGCTATATAGCCAAAGTCTGTTCTTTCAACATTGCTTTTAACGAAGCATTCGTCAACAAAATCAATGTCAAGCACAGGGAAATTCTGCTCATCAACACCGCAGTTGGTCATCTTTGCAATCATAAGCTGATTTTCGGTACTGATTTCAATTTCATAATAAACCTTGCGCTCGGGGTCAGAGCCTATAAGAATTTCGCAGGCATCACCTGCAGAGTGAATATCATTATATTTTTTGCCCGAGCTATAGTATTCAGTATGGTGTGCTGTAAATTTAAACTTAACAACGCCATCCTTTTCGGTGATTTCCACCGTTGTGTCATAAATCGGTTTTCCGCCTGTACGGCAATCCTTTAATTCATAAATCATTTTAACTACCTCTATTCTAAAAAAATTAATTACGGGTCACAGCTTTTGCAGGGTGAATATCCCTCACTTATTAATTCCTCACGGCTTTTATCTGTTATTTTTTTGTTTTGGGGCTTTATATCACCCACCGAGCCGCAATCGGTTTTATGAAATTTCTTGGTACTTTTATTTAAAACATACTGTATTTCGACCGATATGTCGGCAGAACTGCTTTCTTCCGTTTTAGAAGCAGTAAGATAGCTGTCACCGTTTTCATAGTTAATTGTAATATCGGGTTGACTGTTATAGGCATAAACATTAAAGCATATACCTTTTCCCTCGTCCTCAACAGATTTTGCCTCTAACTGAACTCCGCTGGCTAAAAGATTATTACCCTTAAAAATAGGTGTTACCCTGTAAATTACGTGATTTTTAGTTTCCTTTACATAATCGGCAATCATATTTTCAAAGGGAAGCATACCCTCAACATTAAGATAACGTGTGCCTGTTATTAAATTCTGTGTATTAGCATTTTCGCCCGTTAGCTGATAGCCTATTAAATGACAGCGGTTATAGAGGTATTTGCCGTCGACACAGTCGTATTTTATAAGATGCCAGCCCGTAGGCTTAACCTGACCTATACCGCCGCGCTCCTCTGTAGGCATAATGTCTGCACCTACTGATGCCATAGCCACACCGCATCTGCCAAGCGCATCTAACGGGGAGTAGTATTCATAGCTTTGTGTTACCATATCACTGCTTGAAAAATCAGGTATATTATCATTAATAACAATATATGGCTCACCGCTAAATTCAGGGACATTTGCTACTGACTCTGCATTTTCATTGGAAGACTGTTGTTGTGATACAGTATCACTTAAAGGTACTGCAAATTGCTCACAGCCGACAAAAACTATAACTATGCTTAAAAGTAAGGCTATGATAAGGCTTAATTTATTTCTCATAAATCATAATACCTGCCGTTTAAAAATGCAATCGTTCTCTCAACAGATTCCTTGCACTCCTTTGTAACCTCTTCCTTATTTGCGCGGTAATCGTACATAGCGCAATAGTCCGAAAGGTCTTTATAAAGGCTTTTTGAATGTTCGCTTGTAATTCGGGTAAGGCTCTTGGCAAACTCGGTTCCATAGCTTCGCATTTCTTTTTTGTCAATGCCAGCCATAAGCCGCTCATAATGGGGCAGGCAGAACATCGGCTGATTGTCAAAAAGGTCTCTGAAATCGCGTTCCTTTTCATAACAGCGGTAAATTGTAGCTATCATTCGGGACAGACCGTATTCAATCTTATCGCAAATAAAACAGGTGTCGCTGATTTTAGCCGCTCTCTCGCCCTTTTTTGCAGGGGATACAAAAATATTTTTAGTAAAAACATTTTTATTAATCTCATCAATATGGGTTTGAAGCATAAGCCCTAACTGAAGTCTTCCCCTGTGAGAAAGCATATCGCTGTAATGCTTTTCGCAAAAGCCTACTCGGTTAGTTTCTATTCGCACATCGGGCTCCATCATAGCGTCGCCCATTATGTAATCGATAATTCTGTGCTCAATAGTGTCCCTCATTCTGCATATAGGGCACCCGTCGTTAACCTCAAACACTTCACTGACGGGTATGGTACAAATATCATCTCTCATAACATTGCTCCAAATTACAAATTTTTATATATTTACATTTTAACACGAAAATTATATAATATCAATTGGTGATTGGATGTTTAACACAGAATTTAAAAATAATAATACTTATATTTCGGGTCTAAAGGATTTTGACCTGCCGCACACCCTTGACTGCGGTCAGGCTTTCCGTTGGGAAGAAAAGGAAAACGGCACTTGGCAGGGTGTTGCCTTTAATAAGTATTTAGAGCTTGAAAAGCTTAATGACGGCACTGTTGTGCTTTATAACACAAGTGAAGAGGATTTCGGTACTATCTGGTGTGATTACTTTGATTTAGACCGGGATTATGAAAAAATAATAGAAACTATCAGTTCAAATGAAATATTAAAAAAAGCCGCCTCGTTTGGAAGCGGTATAAGGGTACTTAATCAAGAGCCTTGGGAAACCCTTTGCTCATTCATAATTTCGCAAAACAACAATATTAAAAGAATAAAGGGTATAATCGGTCGCCTTTGTGAGAATTTTGGCGAGAATATGGGTAACTATTATACATTCCCCTCAGCCGAAAAAATAGCAAGCCTTACTCTTGATGATTTAGGTGTTCTACGCTCAGGCTTCAGAGCAAAATATATTCTTGATGCCGCCAGTAAGGTAGCAAACGGCGAAATTGATTTACATAAGCTTAAAGATTTATATGTAGATGATGCACGGGCAGAGCTTATGAAAATTAAGGGTGTAGGCCCCAAGGTTGCCGACTGCGCACTTCTCTTCTCACACAAGCATATTGAAGCCTTCCCAAAAGATGTTTGGATAAAGCGGGCTATGGAGGTGCTGTTTGGCGGCGAATTACCCGAGGAAGCTAAAGCTTATGCCGGAATTGTTCAGCAGTACATCTTCTTCTACGCCCGAGAAACAAAGCTTAAAATAGACTGAACTAAAAAAAGGTGTCGCGACACCCTTTAATATTTTTCCAAAAATGTATGCAATTCTCCGCTATCACTATCTCTCCAACCGGGCAGGGTTGCCATATTGACATTATGAAGACTACGAAAAATGTTATCGTCAGCTTCAGGATTTTGTTCTTTTATGTCTGCAATAAGCTGCTTTATTTCTTTTCTTTTGGAGCTGAATTCAATATCTGCATTTTTCTCGGTCATTTTGCAGGCGCACTGCAAAAATTTAAAGCCGTTATACTCTGCCCAATTAATTATATCCTTTTCCTTCACCTTATATAGCGGACGTATAAGCTCCATTCCCTCAAAATTGGTGCTATGAAGCTTTGGAAGCATTGTTTTAATCTCAGAAGAATACATCATACTCATGAGCACCGTTTCAATAACATCATTAAAATGGTGACCTAAAGCTATTTTATTGCAGCCAAGCTCTTTAGCCTTGCTGTAAAGACAGCCCCTGCGCATACGAGCGCAAAGATAACAGGGGGCTCCGCCTACCCTATCGGTCACCTCAAAAATATCACTTTCGAATATATGAACATTAAGGTTTAAGGTTTTGGTATTCTTTTCTATAAGCTCACGGTTTTCCTTGTTATAACCGGGGTCCATAACAAGATACACCAGCTCAAAAGGAATTTCACTGTATTGCTGTAGCTGACGCAAACAGCAAGCCATAAGCACAGAATCCTTACCGCCCGAAATACAAACGGCGATTTTATCATTCGGCTTTATAAGCTCGTATTCCTGAACAGCGCCCACAAAATTATTCCAAATATTTTTTCTGTATCTTTTAATAATACTTCTTTGCACTTCCACGTGCTTTTCAAGTTCTCTTGCCATTTATTTTTTAATAACGCTCCATTTTTCTATTAGTTTGTCGAGACTGTATGCCGCATTCGCAGGGCTTGTAGACGGCAGACACACCGCCTTAATATTTATTTTGGGCTCTATATATTTAATATAGTATTTTTCAGCCGTTTTACCGTTTACAAAAATTCTATCAACTTTGCTGTTCTTTAAAATCTCACTTATATCATTGGCTACAACATTTTTTATACTCGAATCATCCGAGCCTGTAATTTCACAGCTTGCAATTACATCCCAAAGAGCCAGATTACATTCTTTGATAAGCTGCTCTTTTTCCGGTACTGATTGCGGAATATCCTTTTCAAAAACTGCACTTATTACTTTCCAAAATCTGTTTTGGGGGTGTCCGTAGAAAAATGCCTGCTCACGTGATTTTACAGACGGAAAGCTACCTAAAATCAGCACCCTTGAGTTACCCCAAAAAAGAGGCGGTATGGGATGCATTAATTTTTTGCTGTTATTTTTCATCTATATCGAACCAATCATAAAAATAATTCCCGTTACAGATATATTATATCTGTAACGGGAATTTATTTCAACAGTAATTTAATTACTTACCGTATTTCTCACGAGCAACATAGCTTGTGTGTAGGTCATGGTGAGCCTTATGACCGCCGAAGCCGTCGGTATACCACTCACTGTAAAGGGTCTTAACTACAGGAGACTCGTGTGACTTTCTGATAGTCATAGCCTTATCCTGATCATAAAGAGCCTTTGCACGAACTGATTTAAGGTCAACAGTATCACGAACATACTGAGGCTGAATAGGCTGACCGCCGCCGTTTACACAGCCGCCGGGGCATCCCATAATCTCAACAAAGGTCCAACCGTCAGGGTTGCCAGCCTTCATTCTGTCCATAACAACCTTAGCTGCTGCGGCACCTGATGCTACGGCCACCTTAATATCACTGCCTGCAATATTAACAGTAGCCTGCTTTAAGCCCTGTGTACCGCGAAGAGCAGTAAAGTCGACATCTGTATTATCCTTACCGCTAAGCCAGTCATTAGCAGTTCTGAGAGCTGCTTCCATAACACCGCCGGTAGCACCGAAGATAACAG
>CAZNTP010000067.1:0-9839 GCA_964575985.1 uncultured Ruminococcus sp.
GCAGAAAAATTTGATGAGGTATTCCATCCTGAACAGATGGTTTAGGCGAGTTCGGATACTAAGATAATTTTGTTTGATAACTAGGATAATTTAATACTAACACCTTTCTTAAATTGTGTGATAAACTCAATTAAGAAAGGCGTTTTAAATTTACTTATTCTTTTTGCTAACTTTGATTCTTGACCAAAGGGCTATTATAATCTGCCCCGGTATACCCAAAATGAAGATTTTAGGTATGCTTATACCGAAAATAAAAAAGGTTACAAATAATACCGCAAGTGAAGACCACATAAGCAAAGAAATTATAAGAAAATTTCGCTGATGGTTAAACCAAATAGAATTAAATACAAGCCACACAATTAGTGTTACGGGCACAGCAAAAACAAAGGGTAAAAATGAATACTGAAGTGTGTTTGTAAAAACATCTATAAGGAAAAATATAAATGCGGCAATAAGCCACACCACCAAAATGCCCATACCTGAAATCAGCGCACGGTTTTTAACCTTAATGCTTTTTGTGGTTTTTGTTTCTACAGGCTCGGTTGTTTCACTGTGCTCTTTGATTAAATAATCAAGTGTTACCTCAAATATTTCCGCAATTGATACAAGTGTTGCAATTTCGGGGAGTGAATCGCCCTTTTCCCACTTAGAAACCGATTTATCCGAATAATGAAGCTTTTCGGCTAACTCTAACTGTGTCATACCGCGAGACAAACGTAAATCATATATATTTTTTGCAATAATTAATTTAATATCACTCATAAATTACCTCTAAAAATTCTTATCCTAAGTATTTTACCATAAATATTTTAAAAAGTAAAATATTTTTAATTTTAAATTTTTAAACAAATTGTTAAAAGATAATTACAAAAATAAATTGCAATTGATATAATCAAATTAAGCATATTATTGGAGGGCTTCGAAATGAATGGGAATTTCAAACTTTTGCGTAGTTGTTTTTGTATTTTACTAAGTATTGGATTGATTTTTAGCACCGTAGCCTGCAAAAAGCAAAATAACGAAAGCGAATCTAGCCAAGAATATGAAATAGTATATGAATATATAGAAGCGGAATCTTCTGAAAGTAAGAATGATAATTCGAGTAAAACAGAGTTGGGTGATAAAGGGGACTCTAAAGAAAGAGAAAAGTCTGATAATAAAACAGAATCAAAAAATGAATCTAAGGACGATGATAAATCCAACGATTCTGGCAAAACCAATAGCTCTGATAAAACAGAAAGCAGCAGTAAACCCGATACCAACTCTAATTCCTCAAGTGAAGCACCAAAGGAAATAATATATAAGTCTGATACTGAATTGTTTAAAGCAGATCCTCCTGTGAATTCGATTGTTACACTTGATATTGAACCTTATGCTAAAGGTAAATACAAAATAGTAAACGGCTCATATGTATCAAATAATTCATCAATTATATATGTTTCTTCGGGTAAATTTGCAATCCGCTATACTGAAAAACTTAATGCTTGGCAGGATACCGTTCCATCGGGCAGTTTTATTGCTCACCAAGGGTTTAACGGTTGGATAGATAAGTCCTATTTAGGCGGAGGTGAAACTTCAAACGGAACATACCCCTCTAATACCAAGGAAGCTGTAGAACACGCGGCACGTTTGGGTTATAAATTTATTGAGATTGATATTACAACTACAAAGGATCATGTTTGGGTTGTAAGCCATGATGCTAATTCCAAAGAGCTTCTTACAGATCTTTCAAAGGAAACCAAGAACTTTACGTCAATGCTTTCGGCTGTTATTACTAAAATGAAAATACAGCGTAAATGGAAGGGTGGAGGTTACTGGGAATTTAGTAATAGAATCAAAAAAGAATATGTTCCCACACTTGAAACAGTACTGAAATATATGCAGAATACCGACGCGTATATTATTTTAGATAATAAGTCACTTTCACACCACACCTTTACACCCGAAGAATATGACAGCTTGGCAGATTTAATAAATAAATATAATATGGGTAACCGTTGTGCCGCCTATGCTGAATGCTTAAAACCGCTTACAGACCGTATTCACGGGTTAATTGCCTGCTATTCTTCACTGCCTTCTACTGATGAACAAGCCGCATACAACATTATGAGTTCTTACGGTAATTTTATGCTTAGTGTAGGTATTACAAGCTATAAGGACTATATATCATTTGCTAAAAAATATGATGTTCCGTTAGCGGTATGGGTTGTTGATGATTATGAGACGGCTGACACTATTCTGGCTGACGGTGCCGATTATGTTTTAACAAACTATTGCTTACCTCAAAATGCTGATTTTGGCGATTACCAAACGATAAAAAGCTTTGGTATTAAAGACTTTGCTACTGAAAATAAAGCAACCGATGCTACAGTTTCTTATTTCGAAAACAACGCAAATGTTGCGGCAACCGCCGAAGGCGCGGCAGAGCTATCACTAAACTTTAAGGAGCTTGGATTAAAGGCTGGTGACATTATTTCTCTCACAACCGATTGTACCGCACAAAGCGGTGAGGCTTTTATTAAAATTGCCACGGTAGGTGATAGCGCTCTTCTTGAAGCTAAAAGAACAATTAAGGGTAAGAATAGTGTTTATTATGTTGTAAACGATGATAACGGTGCGAATTTAACTGCATGCCTTGGTGTAAACAGCGGTAGTGCTACTTTTTCAAATGTTCAGATATCAATAATGCGAGAAACCGCTCGCGGTGAAAAATAAAGTATTATTAAAAATTTAAAGTTGTTGCCTCAATTCTGAAGCAACAACTTTTTAGCTTAAAAAATGCACAAGAAAACGGCTAAGACACTTTGCGATAAAAATTCGGTTAGCGAATATATTTAATCTCTGTACCGAGTAGTTCGGCTTCTGTTGGAGAATGGGTGACTAAAATTATTGTTTTTTTCCCAGCTGTTTTTAAAATGTGGTTAGCAGTAAGCTTTATGTTTTCTTCGTCAAGCCCTGTAAAAGGCTCGTCAAGGATTAAGAAATCAAAATCGGCGCTAAGTGCTCTAGCAATTGCTACTCTGCGCTTCATTCCGCCCGATAAATCACTTGGGTATGAATTGGCATATCTTTCAAGTCCTAACGCTTTTAGGTGATATAATGCGGTATCGGCATCAGCAAACAGAGTGATATTTTCAAGTACAGTTTTAAAGGGGAGAAGACGGTTTTCCTGAAAAACAACCGCGGGTTTTGAGTTTTCTGCTCTTATTATTTCTCCCTTTTGTGCCTTTTCAAGACCGAGTATTAAGCGAAGCAGTGTAGTTTTACCACAGCCGCTCTCACCGAAAAGACAGATTTTTTTACCCTTTTTGATATGAAAATTAAAGCTTTCAAATATTTTAAGCTTTCCGTAAGAGAATGTAACATTATTAAATCTAATCATTTTGAGGCGCCCTCCAGAAAAATTTAATAACATTTTCCATAATAAGACTTAAAATAATAATTGTAAGCACTATGGCAAAAACCTCTGCATATTGAAGATTATTTTTAGCACCCGATAAAAGCGCTCCAATACTGCCTGTTGGGTTGCATATTACCTCAGCCGCAACACCCGATTTCCATGCAAAGCCAAGACCTGTGACCGTTGCGTTTCTAAGAGCAGGTAAAACGTAGGGGGTTTTTATGTTTTTAACAATTTTAGGTTTGCTCATACCAAAAACCTGCGCCATTTCAATAAGCTTATTGTCAATGGATAAAAGCGCGTTTTCTATTTGAAGCCACACTATTGGAAACACCATTAAAAATGCAATAAAAGAGGGGATAGCGGTAGATGGCACCCAAAGCCAAGCCAAAATTATTAAGGCGGCTACGGGCATTGAACGGATAAGTCTGGCAATAGGGTCTGTAAAAATCTTAAAAGCATTACTGCTACCCGATAGCAGTCCGCAGATAAGCCCGAGTATTACCGCAACCGCAAAGCCTGCTATTATATGGAGCAGGGAATTGCCAACGGCATACCAAAAATTCTTAGTAACCGCCAATGAGAAAAATACCTTTAAGGTATCGAGTGGTAGAGGAATTTTAAAAAGCAGTTTATTGTTTGCTATATTTGCCGCTATATGCCACAACAGGACCCATAGAAAAGTGGATCCTGCTGTAAATATAATCTTTTTGAATTTATCCTGCATAGTAGAAATCGTCAGCAGGTAATTTACCGCCTACAGAAGCATTATTTGCGTTAAATAATACGGTAAGATAACCTGAGAGTTTTGTTTTCATTTCTTCACCTGCAATGTAGCAGAGGTTGCAGTTAGGAATTGCCTTTTTTGCAATAGCGGCTTTTGCAACGATACCAAATGTTTCGCAAAGTGCGGCAGTGGTATCGATATCGTTGCTTGCCTTTTCAATAGATGCTTTATATTCCTCTAAGAATTTATCAACAGTAGCCTTATTTTCTTTTAAGAACTCATTGCGAACGATAACGCAACCCATCATAAGAGCCGAGTCGGTATTAACCTTTTCCCATTCTTTTGTCAGGTCAATAGCAATTTTAGCGCCTGCATTCTGAATTGTGAGCGCGGTTGCAACGGGTTGTGGCGAAATTATAATTGCTGTGGGGTCTGTAGCCCAAACAGATAAAAGCTCGGTGCCCTCTGCCTTGAATTCGAGTGTTACATCATCCTTAATGCCATTCTTTTCAAGCAGGTGGTTGATGATATATTCGGGGTTAGAGCCCTGACCGGTAGTATAAACCTTTTTGCCCTTTAAATCTGTAAGAGCGGTAATTTCGACACCTGCAGGGGTTACAACATTAAGAACACCCAAGGTGTTAACTGCAAGTACCTTAACGCCGCCGCTTGTTTTGTTGTAAATGTTGGAAGCTAAGTTTGTTGCGATTGCGGCAATATCAGCCTCGCCCTTAGAAATCTTTGCAACAACCTCGCTGGGCTCTGCGACAATGGAAATGTTGTATTTACCCTCGGTCTCACTCTTGTCAGCCTTGTCTTTAAGATTAGCCGCGCCAATACCTGTAGGACCCGATAAAACAAGCACATTAGTATTAGCATATTCGGGGACGGGGGCGGGGGCAGGTGTGCTCGAAACATCGTCAGCAGGGGTACCTGTGCAAGCACAGAAAGAAAATAATAATACCAAGCTGAGAAGTAAACTAATAATTTTTTTCATTTAAATCACCTTTATTCTATTATTTTCCCTTAAAATTTTGTCGTTTTCTTCAAGCTTATCAAGGCTTCGGTAAAGGGTAGCCCTGCCAATGCCAAGCATTTTTGAAAAAAGCGTCATACTTTTAGGGGTTAAAGCGTAGCCGTCGCTGTCCTTTACAGAAGAAAGGTAGTTATAAACCGTTTCATCGGCACTGGTGCAGGAAAGCACGCTTAGCTTTTTGTTGAGGAAACGCACCTTATCAGACAGAAAGGATATATAATTAATTGCGGTTTTAGGAGTTTTAAGAAAAATTTGTCGCAAATCCTCTTCGCTTATGAACAGCACCTCGGTATCGGTTTTGGCAATAACGGTGCTGACGTATTTTTCGCCGCTACCGAAAACTGCCGCGGCACCAAAACAGGAGCCTTTTTCAAAGCTTTTCATAAAGACGCCCTGACCGTTGTTAGTAACGGCAAAGGCCTTGCCACTGCAAATAAAGCCTAATGAATTTGAAAATTTGTCGGCAGAGTAAATAACCTCACCTTTGCTGAAAAATATAGGCTTTTTGAAGCTCTCGGTTATTTGCTTTTTTTCTTCCTCAGAAAGACCGTCAATCAAAAATAATTCTTCTGTGTTAAGCATTATTCCCTCACAAAAACTGTCTCAAATGAGACATTTTATTATATTATAGCATAAAATAAAAATTTGTCAATATTTTAACGAAGAATTTTTATTACTCAACATAAAAACAAAAAAATGCAACAAAGCGGTACTTTACAGAAATATGCTATGTATAGTATAATTACAATATAAACTATTATTTTAAAAGAGGTAATGCAAAATGAGTAACGGTTATGATGCAAAAAACAAAGTGGCTTTAGGTTTTTATCACCTTGACCCCCGTTGGACTACCTATGAGGAATTTGACTGGTTTGCTGATAGGGGATATATAAATTCCTATTGTTTAGCGGCGGACACTAATACAATGTCAGGTGTAATAGGCGGCGCACAAAAGGCCATGGAAAACGGTAGTCAGGTATGGCTTACTCTTCCTACGTATTTAAGTTGCGAACAATCTCTTTCAGATTATATGGCAGGTGTTGAACGCAAGATTAATTTGATGAAAGAAAAGGAAGTTTTTGACTGTGTTGTAGGCTTCCATTGGGACGAGCCTTTACTTAACGCAAAACATACTAACCAAGACCTTTATGATATGACAAAGGCACTTAGTGATGAATACGGTCTTAGAATTAACCCCGTTTTCTCGGCCTATGAGGTTATGGGAATTAAGGGTAATATGCAAGACCCCGAGGGCAATACAATTCTTCAGGAGTTTGCAACCGAATATTTAACCGACATAGGCTATGATTCCTATGGTTACGATTTCAGAAAGCCTTATACCGAGGCTCAGGCAGAGAAATTAAAGATATTGGGCGAAAAGTTCGAGGGTGTCGAATCAACCGAAACCTATTATAAATTCTATTTCAACAAGCTCAAAGAAAGAGTTCTTAATAAGGATGCTAAAATTTGGGTTTACCCCTGCGCCTACACTCCTTACACTTGGGCAGGTATTAATGCTGACGAGGACTACTGCGTGGCTCACTTAAAGGGACTTGCAAAGCTCTTGCTTGAAGAAAAGAACCCCGGCGGTATTCTTTGCTATACATACAAGACTTGGTCAAGACACCATAAGGGTATGGATATTCTTTTACAGAAGGATAATCCTGACCGTTGGACTAAGTTTGAAGAGGCTATGCGTGAGGTTTACGCAGAAATTAAGGATATTGAAGTAAAATAATTGCAAAAAGAGCGGAATTTTCTGCTCTTTTTTATTTGTTGCTATTTTTTAAATTTGGTGCTAAAATGTTAGCGGTGATAAATATGTACGATGAACTTACAGAAATTGATATAAAGAAAATGAAAGAAGAACTTGAATACCGAATTACAAAGGTGCGCCCTGTAATTTTAGAAGAGGTAAAGCTAACGCGAAGCTACGGTGACCTTTCCGAAAATGCAGAGTATCACGCCGCCAAACGTGAGAGAGGTAAAAATGAAAGCCGTATACGCTATCTTCGCAATATGATTAAAACGGCAATTATTATTGATACTAAAAGCGATAATAACACTGTCGGTCTTTTTGATACTGTTACTTATTTTGTGGAAGAAGACGATTGCGAAGAAAAGGTACGGATTGTGACCTCACTCAGACGCGACCCTTTTCAAAAAATTATCAGCAAGGAGTCTCCTTTAGGCAGTGCGCTTATGGGCAAAAGCGTAGGGGATAGGGTTTGTGTTAAAATTGATGACAGTTATAGCTATTATGTGGTTATACGAAATATAGAAAAGGGTGAGGATGACGACTCTTTAGAAATCAGAAAGTTTTAAAAAAGCACTTGAAACCAAAACGGTTTCAAGCGCTTTAAAATTAGTTTTTGCTGAAGTCCTCAAGGATTAGTCCTTCATTTCTTTCAAGTGCCCAGTTAATATTCCACTCGCTTGTGAATATAAGCAGGTCGTTACCCTTAAAATCCTGTACCCATTTGGTATCAGAGGTAAGGTTAAGCTTTTTAATGTCAATATCCTTATTAACAACCCATCTTATATACTGATAGGGAAGGTCATTGCGGATAACCTCAACATTATATTCGTTTTTGAGGCGGTGTTCAAGCACTTCAAACTGAAGTACACCAACAACACCAACAATTACACGCTCCATACCGCTGTTTGGCTCGTGGAAAATCTGTATAGCACCCTCTTGGGCAATCTGCTCAACACCCTTTACAAACTGCTTTCTTTTAAGACTGTCCTTTTGTTCGATAAGGGAAAAATGCTCAGGTGCGAAGGTGGGAATACCCTCAAACTGTACCTTGTGCTTGGGTGAGCAGACTGTATCGCCGATTGAGTAAATACCGGGGTCGAATACACCTATAATGTCACCCGCATAGGCTTCGTTTATTATCTGTCTTTCATCCGCCATCATTTGCTGAGGCTGTGAAAGGCGAACGGTTTTGCCTGCCTGAACGTGATAGTAGTCGGCACCGCGTTCGAATTTACCCGAACAGATACGGAAAAATGTAATTCTGTCGCGGTGGTTTTTATTCATATTGGCTTGGATTTTAAATGCAAAGGCCGAAAAATCCTCGCTAAAGGGGCTTACCTCATCATCACCTGACATACGTGGAAGCGGAGAGGTAGTCATTTTAAGGAAGTTTTCAAGGAAAGGCTCAATACCAAAATTGGTAAGCGCCGAGCCAAAGAAAACGGGGGAGAGCTTACCGCAGCGCACCTTTTCCAAATCAAATTCAAAGCTTGCGCCATCTAAAAGCTCAATTTGGTCAACAAGCTCTGCTCGCTGATATTCACCGATAAGCTCGTCTAATTTTGCAGTATCGGTTATATCGCAGGGGGTGGGCTTAATTCTATCCTGACCTCTGTGGAATTCACTAAAGGTTAAAATCTCACGCTTATCGCGGTCGAATACACCCTTAAAGTGAACACCGCAACCGATAGGCCAGTTAACAGGATAGGTGCCAATGCCGAATTCCTTTTCAAGCTCATCAAGCAGTTCGAATGGGTCTCGGGCTTCGCGGTCAAGCTTGTTTATAAAAGTGAAAATAGGGATATTTCTGCGTGCTACAACCCTGAAAAGCTTTCGGGTTTGCGCCTCAATACCCTTAGCGGCATCTATTACCATAACAACGCTGTCAGCTGCCATAAGAGTTCTGTAGGTGTCCTCAGAAAAGTCCTGGTGACCGGGGGTATCAAGTATATTAATACAGTAGCCCTCATATTCAAACTGCATAACAGAGGATGTAATAGAAATACCTCTTTGCTTTTCAAGGTCCATCCAGTCACTTACCGCGTGTTTTGCGGTAGCTTTTCCCTTAACCGAGCCTGCGGTCTGAATAGCGCCGCCGTATAAAAGAAACTTTTCGGTAAGGGTGGTTTTACCGGCATCAGGGTGGGATATTATTGCAAAGGTTCTGCGTCTTTCAATTTCGTGCTTTAAATCTGCCAAGAAAATTTCTCCTCTTTAAAAAATTCGTTTATCATTTGTGTAACTAATAAAATATATCATACATTATCGATATTTTCAAGAACAATTAATTTGCTTTTATCACATTTTGAGCAAACCGATATTATATATTCGCCTTTTTGAAAGGTGTGTATGTGTCTGGTATCAGTTTTTTTAAGATGGCTAAGGGTGGCACCGTGCATTTTTATATAGGCTTCCTTTTTAGTCCATATTTCAAAAAAACGGCGGTTTTGGTTTTTAGTGTCACTATAAAGATACTCTTTTTCGTATTCGTTAAAATAACGGTTTGCAACGCGCAAGGGGGCATTTCTGATTTTTTCAGTATCAACACCCACTTGGTAGTCCGAAAAAGCTATTGCCACAGCGCCGTTTGTGTGGGAAATATTAAAATAAAAATCAGGACTGTTTTTAAGTAACGGCTTTCCGTTTTCTTCTTTTTCCATAATTATATCTTTTGGGGGAATACCAAGCTTTTCGCTTGCTATATTTTTAACAAAGGCTTTTGCTATATCAGAATACATTTGTTTTTGGGCAAAATTTTCTGTTAAAATCAAATATACTGTGTTGATAATATCACCGCCCGATATAAATTTTACCATAATTATACAAAAGTTTCTGTTTTTTTGCAACTAAAGGCTTAATTTAGTTTAAGAAAAAGCGGTTTTTTGAAAAAAACTATTGACAAAATATATGGTTTAGT
>CAZNTP010000068.1:0-9485 GCA_964575985.1 uncultured Ruminococcus sp.
GCGCGACACAGGTCTTGACCTTGAAAAGCTCAGCAATGTTGCAACCCATTTCCGCGGTGTTGCTGACAAGATGAAGGCTGAGGGCACACTTGACCCCAAGGTGCTCAATGTTGACGCTAAGACACTTCTTTACCAAGTTCCCGGCGGTATGCTTTCTAACACAATTTCTCAGTTAAAGCAAGCAGGCAAAGAAGATAAGTATTACGATGTTTTAGCAGAAGTTCCGCGTGTACGTAAGGATTTCGGTTATCCTCCCCTTGTAACACCTACAAGCCAGATTGTTGGTACTCAGGCTGTAATGAACGTGATTTCGGGCGAGCGTTACAAGATGGTTCCTAAGGAGTCTAAGGCTCTTCTTCGCGGTGAATACGGTAAATTACCAGCTCCCGTTAACGAGGATGTTCGTAAGAAGTGCATCGGTGACGATAAGGTTATTACCTGCCGTCCTGCTGACCTTTTAGAGCCTGAGCTTGAGGCTTATGCTAAGGAAATGAAGGAAAAAGGCATTGGCAAATGTGCAGAAGATGTATTAAGCTATGCTCTCTTCCCACAGGTTGCTGAAAAGTTCTTCGCTGTTCGCGATGCTGCTCCCGTAGTAGACGAAAACGGTGTTAGAAACCTTATTGTTGAAGACCTTTCCGAATAATTTTAAAAGGGCGATTTAATTATAAATCGCCCTTAAATTATTTACATTATACTGCAAAGCATTAACATTTCTTTTACTCTTTTATAAATTTTTTCAGTTTCTGCGCTAGGTAGCGGATTTTCACCCAACCCTAATTCAACAGTGAATGCAGGTCGGTTAAACTCGGTTATAAACCAATCCTTAAAGCCACCTCCCGTAGCAATAGGACTTGGTATATCCAGTGCATAACCCGTAGATGTTGCCATTATTTCGGCCATTCTTCTACTTCTAGACGGCTCTTTTTTGCCATAGCTCCAATAAATCACTTCACCTTGACTGTGAAGCGCTGTAGCGTGCCTTATATGCGCTTTTCTGCAAAGCTCGGTAAGAGCAATTGTTTCGGGCTCGCTTTCAGGACGGCGACCGCCATAGCGCGTAGGTGCAGGGCCTAAAATCCCCATTTCCCTTTCGCGCTGACGCAGCTCTTCCCATCCGGCATTAAAATTATGGTTTATATCAACACCCCTGAGGTTAGCATTCCAATGACTAAAATCTCGGTTACACAATTTTCCGATTGTTGTTGCTAAATAACCGCACCCCTTTTCACCTAAAACAGAAATTTCACAGCCGTCCGGATTAACACAGGGAACAAATATTACGCCTCTGCCCGAAAGTGCGCGTGTAGCTCTGAAGCCTGCTATGTAGCCGTCACTTTCAAGTGCACTCGCTAATTCTTCAATAAACATTAGTAGCACTGTAGCAGTTATGTGCTCACTACCGTGAAAAGCTGCGGTTATTAGGCTATACTGCGAAGCCGAGCCTATTTTAAGGGCAGTGATTTCCCTGCCGCCACAGCTAACGCCAAGTGTTGTTTTTTTAATAAACGAATAATCGCGGCATAAGTGCTCTATAGCCTTTTGCCTTTTTACATAATCATAATCTATTGGTTTTACTGTATTCTCCACTTTTTCCACTCCTGAATAATAAATAATATCTACTAATATATATATTATAGGAAGGTGCAAATAATGCATTTAGAAGAAAAACAATTATCAAAAGAATATATTTATAACGGCAGGGTGATTAATCTACGCCGTGATATTGCCCTTTTGCCTAACGGAAATACCGCCACAAGAGAAATTATTGAACACAACGGCGGCGTTTGTGTTGCCGCACTTACCGATGATAACGAGGTGCTGATGGTTAGTCAGTTCAGATACCCTTATAGTGAGGTTATAATGGAAATACCTGCAGGAAAGCGTGATTCTGTCAATGAGGACCCCTTAGAATGCGGTATGCGCGAGCTTAAAGAAGAAACAGGCGCTATTGCAGAAAAATTTATTCCCTTGGGCGAGCTTTACCCAACCCCAGGCTACTGCGGAGAAATTATATGGATGTATGCCGCAACAGGACTTTCCTTTGGAGAGCAATCTCCCGATGAGGATGAATTTTTAAGCGTTCAAAAAATACCGCTTGAAACCGCAGTTGAAATGATACTTAAGGGCGAGCTAAAAGACGCTAAAACGCAAGCCGCCATCCTTAAGCTTAAACTGCTTAAAGACAGCGGCAAGATTTGATTTACTCGGTTATTACAGCAGTAATAATTGAATGTGCCCCAATTGTTTGACGGCATACGCTGGTACCTATTCTTAAGATATATTCCATATCTTCATCTGTGCGGTTTAGTACCACGCATACTATACTGCCGTCGGGATTTTTAAAGGTAACTGTTTCGAGTCTTTGTGAATAGCAAGAGCTTCCAAGTCTTACGGCATCGCGCTTAATAAATTTACTGAAATGACCGATATAATAATACGCAGGTGTGCGGATTATTTCATCCTTTTCACTGTCACAGAAAACGGGTGCATTGCAGTAAAGTCTGCCCTCTCTGTTGTGGGCGGGACCGTTATTTTGGTCAAGCACCAAATTCCAATCGGTAAAGCCGTTAAGACCGTGGGCTAAAGCACCGCAAAGCTCATGTGCATAGTTTTCACCGTAGGTCCAATTTTGCGGCTTGTCGTAACCCTTAACAGTATCAGCCATACAACCCTCACTGTTAATGATATACTTATCCTTCCACTGATTGCTCACAAGCTCGGTTTCACCCCAATGGTCACCTGAATACCAATGGTAAGCAATACCTTTGCAGTATTTCTCAGCTTCTTTATCGGTAAACATAGCATAAGCACGCTCAAATAAACGCTCTTTGCAGTGGTCATAACAAATTATGTTAATACCTGTACCTTCAAGTGCAGGTCCTAAATGGTTTTTAAGCAAATCGCGTTCTTCCTCTTCGGTATAAACGCAGGACTCCCACACCTGATTGTGTCTGGGCTCGTTTTGTACCGTAGTGCCCCAAAAATCTATTCCCTCTTTTTTGTAGCTATCAAAATACTTTCTTACATATTTTGCCCAAAGCGAATAGCAATCCTTTTTAAGCGAGCCGCCTATAAGCGAATTGTTGGTTTTCATAAATGCAGGCGGTGACCAAGGCGAAGCAAAAAGCTTCAGGTCGGGATTTTCTTTCTCTGCCGCCTTTACAAATGGAATCACACCCTCGAAATCGCGTTCGATACTAAAACTATCAAGTGATGCATCCCCCTCTTTAACATAGGAATAATTTTCGGTTGAAAAATCACAGCTGCCTATGTGGCAACGACCGAAATTATAACCGATACCCTCTTCACTGCTGAAATATGCTTTTATTAGTTCCTCTTGTTTAGAGGGGCTTAATTTTTTCCAAGCATGCGCCGCGGTATCTGTAAAAGCGCCGCCAAAGCCCAATATTTTTTGAAATTTTACCTCTGGATGAATATTGATTAAAAATGCTTCAATATCCCACGGGTGAAGGCTCATTCTTGTAGGCTCTACCTTACAGTTTGCTTTAATTTCTTCTTCTGTTAAAAATTCAAAAGCGCCTACTTCTGATAAATAGTTATTATTTTTTTCGCATGTTTCAAAAATCCTTGCTTTCACTAAAACCACCTCTATTATATTAAATAATAAAAATTTCTCATTTACAAGGTATTTTTTAAAGGTTTTATTGTATTTTTTAGTCATTCTTGCAAAATAGCATAATTTATATTTATTTAATAATAATATTTTTAACAGGAGTGGTTTTAAATGAGTTTGAAAAAGAATATAATTGCATTTTTTGTAATCGGTATTTTGGGTACTCTCGGGCACTTTTTATATGAATGGTCGGGAGAAAACCGAATAGTAGGTTATTTTTTCAGCGTTAATGAAAGTACGTGGGAGCATCTTAAATTACTATTCTTCCCCACCGTTATATACTCGGTTTTTGAATATTTTTTCTCGGCAGAAAAACCCGAAAACTATCTGCCCGCGGTAGTCATTTCTGTAATCTGCGGAATGACCGCAATCGTAGTTTTATTTTACACTTTAAAAGGTGTTATAGGCTATAATATTGATTTTTTGAATATTGCAATTTATTATATTGGCATAATAGTAATGCTTAGAAAAAAGACAAAAATAATAAGGGAGAAAAAATTCTCCCTTAATCTTATGTTTTGGATTTTTTTACTTGTCGGCCTGCTAATTGCCTTAGCATTTATCTTTTGGACCTATAACCCACTGTCCTACGGTATATTTACACCGCCTCTGACAGAGTAGTAAGCTACTTTAGTTTTACCTTTCTGAGTACCGAAAGGTCGCCCTCGCCCGCCTTGTAGTTTTCAAAATATTCAATCATCTGGTCTGCATTGTCAAAGAAAGGAACTAAATCAAGAGTAGCCATAGTCATAAACTTTTCTTTGACTGCGAACTCTAGCATATTTTTAAGGCTATCATAATAACCGTTAATATTAAAAATAGCTACGGGCTTTTTGTGCTGACCTAACTGTTTTAAAGAAAAGATTTCAAAAAACTCATCAAATGTGCCGATGCCGCCGGGTGCTACCACAAATGCATCTGCCCTTTGCTCCATAATTTGTTTACGCTCGCGCATAGTCTCGGTATAAACAAATTCGGTACAATCAGGAAATAAAACACCGTCTACTTGGAAAAAAGTAGGCGCTACGCCGATAACCTTACCGCCTGCTCTTACAACACCGCGCGCGGCTGCGCCCATAAGACCGCCGGCTCCTCCGCCGTATACAAGCGAATAACCCTTTGTGCCTATTTTCTCGCCCAACTTTTCGGTAGCAAGAATATAGGCATTATCTATTTCTGTGCTTGAAGCACCGTAAAGACAAATATTCATAGCTTTTCTCCGTTCAAGACCGCATTAATTAGTGTATCACCCTGATATTCAAGCTTTAGTGAAAAGAATGGTGCGTTTTCTTCTATAAGGCGAAGGAAAATTTTATCCCCCTCCCAGATAGGAAGATTATAAATTTCCTTAATATCTACCCAACAAAGCTCACCCTCGTCGCAAGCTTTAAGCTCACCCTCAAAATCACTGGAATAGAAAATATGCATATATTCAGTTTCCCAAATATCAGATATAAAGGTAACTATACCGCAATATTTATAGGACTTTAAGGTAAGCCCCGTTTCTTCAAGCGTTTCTCTGAAATTGCAATCCTCAGGGCTTTCCTTATCCTCAAACTTACCGCCAATACCAACCCATTTGTCGTGGTTAAGATCGTTTTCTTTCTTAATGCGGTGAAGCATTAAATATTTGCCGTCCTTTTCAATATGGCAAAGTGTTGTATTTCGCATAACAATTCACCCTTTATTCAGTTTTCGTAACTGTTTGGGGTAAATAACCGTTTATATAGAAAACATCGGCATTTACATGGGGTTGATCGAAAATGTTGTTATACTGTACTCTTTCATAATCATCAAGCAATTTAGTATGAGGCGAAGCATCACTCCACTTATAATAAATGCCTTGATAATCAATATAACCAACTGTATCAATAACGGGTAAAATTTCAGCAAGCTTTAAAAGATATTTATTATACTCGGTAAGCTTTACACCTGCAGTTTCAAGAACTAAGGAAGACAAATAGTTGGCGCTTAGCTTATCAATATACTTTTCTTCAATATCGTAATTTGCCCAGATAAAGAAAGGTGTTGCGTGCCTTGCCTGCTCCTGCTCTACTGTTAAATTAGAAAGGTCATTAAGCCCCATAATCTCAGCTATAAACGCGGTCTCAATAGAGGGCTGATGGTCACCGAACATACATATAACGGTGGGTTCATCTACATTTTGGAAATATTCAATAAGCTCTTTAAAAGCATCATCACTAGCCTTTACAAGCGAAAGATACTTATTGGTCTTATTATAATTTTTGCTTACCGATGTGGTGAAAACACATTCGTCAAAATTATCGGCGCTTATTGCATAACCGCCGTGATTTTGCATTGTAACGTTAAAAGCAAAATACGGAACAGATTTATCACGATTTTCAAAATCCTCAATCAAGAGGTCATAGTTATACGAATCGCTTATATACTGTCTTAGTAACATATTCTCTTTATCGGGATATTTTTCATTTACAAGCTGTTGTAAAAAGTTGGGGTTATTACCGTTATCCTGATACTCCTGCATTAAAGAGATATCCATAATATTTTCAAGGCTTATAAACTTGTTAAAGCCAAAATTCTCATACACCTGAGTTCTTTTCCAACCCGACGCATAGTAAGGATGCAACGCATATGAAGAATAACCTTGCGCTTCCATAGTAGAAACCAAGGATGCAATAGGATTTTCAACATAAAGCATATAAGCATTACTACCCGATGGCAAAAATGCAGTAGTATGACCTGTAAGGAATTCAAACTCTGTATTAGAGGTACCCGCACCTATTACAGGAACATAAAGATTACCCTTAATTGTATTTTCGGTAAGGCTTCGCATAAAGGGCATATAATCTATATTAGTTTGAAACTCTCCAAGCACTGAAAGGTCAGACAAGGATTCATTCATAATACAAATAATATTAGGCTTTTCATAACTGTCATCAATGACAGGCTTATTTTCCTCAGTATCCTCTACAACACTGCTTACATAATCACCAACATCCCCCGAATTGTAGTTATCGGGTTCAGACATATAAAGATACTTGGTGTTGCAGAAAAAACTCCAGACAAAGCCGTAATTACGGTAACCTCTGGACTGATTCCAGAAATCAGGCTTAATGCCCATATCTGCAAATACGCTTGTTGCAAAGAACAAAATCAGCAGTACTGCTGATACCGTAGCCATAAATGTACGTGAAATAATTTGTGTTAGCAAATGGTATTTTGGTGTTTTTGTTTTTGCGCCGATTACAAGTATAAAAATAAATATAAGGGTTGCAATAACTATCTTATAATTAGGCATAAAATTATAGGTATTAGCAACACCTGCGGCGGTAGTTATGCTTAAAAAGTCCATAGGAAGAAAAGGGGTTCCCCTGAACTCAACAACATAACAGTGTGCCAAAGCAAAACCATAAAGAATAGGCGTAATTATTAAATAAGAAAGCTTAAAGCTACCCGATAGAGCAAAAACAATAAAATACATAATAAGTATTAAAATGTAATTGCCAAGAAAACCCAGGTAGGTCATATCATAAATGAAAATGCTGTTTAAGCATTCGGTCATTGTTATAGTTGCAAAAGGCATTAAAAATAAAACTACAAAATGCCATATCTTATTTAAAATATTGTTCTTTATTGTGATGTTGAAAATAATTAAGAGAGCAATAATAAACGGGCAAACAAGTGAAAAGGCTAATAGCAACCATTTTGTAGGAAATTGCTGAGAAATAAAATTTTCCGCCCTAAAAACAACTAATAAAAGGGTTAATAACCCAAAAATAAGTCCTGTAATCTTAGAACGTTTAGTAACTGTAACCTCAAAACTATTTTTGAAAAAGACAGATATTCTTTTACCAATTGAAGCAAAAGAATTGTATAAGCTACTTAAAATCTTCATTCTGCATCCCTTTCAAATAATATATAGTAAAAAAACAAAATTCAAAAAAATATTCCACTAGTTATTTTACCATATATCTATAAAAAAAACAACTCAAATAATACACGTAAATATTAATATTTTATTAAGGTATAAAAAAACGCAGTCTTGTATAACTTGCACCAAGACTGCGTTTATTATTAATTAATATTTTCTTTTAAGCAATTGCTTGTTTTGAGTAATTATGTGACCGATACCAAAAATTATAAACAAGGCTATCAGTGCAAATACAACACCCAATACCAGAACACCTACAGCGATAAGCATAAACACTTTATCAAGCATATAAAGCACTACTGCTATTGCGGCGAAAAGTAAGAAAATACCAACAGCAACAATAAAGGAAATTACCTTTATTATTTTATCAATATTTTTAAATGCACCCTCACCGTAATCATCAACAACCTTGATTGCTTTTTCAACCTTTTTCTTAGCCTTATCTACAGGTGTAGAAGAGCTTATATCTTCAAAAGTGAAAGCAACATCTTGATTATTATTTTCAGTATTATTCACCGCGAGTGCCTCCCTCTTTCTTAACACCGATAGTTACAGTCTCGCCGTTAATATCCCATTCCTTAACAAAGCCCATAGGCGCCGCAACAGTTAAAGAATCAGCAAGGGTATCGCCTACAATATCTGCCGCCTTTGCAACTGCAATTGAGGTTACGGTTTCGCTGCCCTCTAATGTAATAGAAATATGGTCGGTTACATTAAAGCCTGCTTCCTTGCGCATTGTCTGTAGCTTGCTTACGAGCTCACGCACAAAGCCTTCCTCAATAAGCTCGGTTGTAAGAGTGGTATCAATAGCAACAGTAATACCTCTGTCACTTAAGGTATAGAAGCCTTCCTTCTGCTGAGCTTCGATAAGTAAATCATCAGCTGTTAAGACAATTTCACCGATAGAGATGTTAAGCTTTAATTCGCCGTTAGCATCAAGCTCGGCCTTTGCGGCAGAGCCGTCAATCTCTAACAAAAGATTTCTTATTTCACCCAACTGCTTGCCGTACTTAGGACCTAAGGTCTTAAGCTGAGGCTTGAAGCTATAGGTTACAAAATCATCAACATCATTAGTAAGAGAAACTGTTTTAATATTAAGCTCATCCTTAATAATATCGGCATAAAGCTCTTCAAGCTCGCCGTCAAGCTTAACATACATTGTAGCAAGAGGCTGTCTGTTCTTAATAGCAGAGCCGTTTCTGGCTGCTCGGCCAAGCACTACAATTTCGAGCACCTTATTCATCTGCTCTTCTAATTTTTCGTCAATAAGGCTGTTATCAACCTCGGGGAAATCGCAAAGATGAATACTGATGGTAGCATCCTTATCAATGCTTCTTACAAGGTTCTGATAAATATTTTCAGCCATAAACGGAATCATAGGTGCCGCCGCCTTGACGGTAGTAACAAGGGCTGTATAAAGGGTTAAATATGCCGCAATCTTATCATCGGTCATACCCTGTACCCAATAACGCTCTCTGCCTCTGCGAACATACCAGTTACTCATTTCGTCCACAAAGTCCTGCAGAGCGCGTGCGGCCTCGGGAATACGGTAATTGGCAAGATTATCGTCAACATCCTTAACGGTTGAATTAAGACGAGATAACAGCCATTTATCCATTACAGAAAGCTTATAATCGTTAATATTGTACTGTGTGGGGTCAAACTTATCTATATTGGCATAAAGCACATAGAAAGCATAGGTATTCCAAAGTGTACCCATAAACTTACGCTGACCCTCGGTTACGGCTTTATCGTGGAAGCGGTTAGGGAGCCAAGGTGCAGAGTTAGTATAGAAATACCAACGAATAGCATCGGCACCAAACTGCTCAAGCGCATCAAAGGGGTCTACAGCGTTACCCTTTGATTTACTCATTTTCTGACCGTTTTCGTCCTGAACGTGACCTAAAACAATTACGTTTTTAAAGGGCGCTTTAT
>CAZNTP010000069.1:0-9471 GCA_964575985.1 uncultured Ruminococcus sp.
GAGGTAAAAATCGTCCCGTAAAAATCGGGTTCGGATGTTCCTCCTCTGCTTAAGCATTTAAACTTTTTTGGAGGATGAAAATGCGTTTTTTCTTTCGCAGTAAACAGTTTAAGCTAATCCTTTCGGTTGTAATAATTTTAATAGCCCTTTCTGTAACCTTTTTCCTTATAGGTGGCAGAATATCCCCTCAGGCAGATATAATGGGCACACTTACCGCGCCTTTCAAGGCGGCAGTGACCAAAATTTCCGATTCGGTGTCGGATTTTGTCACTGCTTATACCGAGGGCGAGGAAATTATGCTTAAAAACACCGAGCTTGAGGCTGAGCTAAATCGGCTCAGAGAACAGCTTGCCGATTATGAAGAGGTTACCGCTCAAAATGAGTTTTACAAAAACTATCTTGAAATAAAGGATGCCAATCCCGATTTCAAGTTTTCCCATGCTACCCTGATTTCGAGAGATAACGGTGACCCTTATATGAGCTTTGTGATAAACAAGGGCTCGGCTTCGGGAATAGATAAATACGACCCTGTTATAACCGATGCGGGCCTTGTAGGCTACATAGGCGAGGTGGGTCTTACAACCTCAAAGGTTACTACCATTCTAAGCCCCGACATCACCCTCGGCGCGCTTGATAACCGTACAAATGATTCGGGACTGCTTTCGGGCTCACTGGAGCAGGCAAAGGCAGGTAATACCAGGCTTTACAACCTTTCACGTTCCTGCACAGTAGCAATAGGCGACTATGTGGTGACATCGGGCGAAGGTATTTTCCCCGAGGGACTTCTTGTTGGCGCGATACAGTCAATCGGAAGTGACGAATATAACACCTCGATTTTCGCGGCAGTAAAACCCTTTGCCGACCTGGAAACTTTACGTGAGGTTATGGTTATAACAAACTTTGAGGGTCAGGGCGGACTTATAGTAGGAAGTGGGAAATAATTATGCTTTATAAAAAATCTCACCCTTTTATAGTTATTTTTACCCTGCTTATCTTCTTTGCGGTTATAATTGCTGACTCCGCAAAAGGCTTCGATATTTCAATTAAAACCGCCACCCCTTTTCTGATTTTACCCCTGCTTTTAGCCTTTTCGGTTTTTGCAGATGTAAAAAAATCCGCATTAGCGGGCTTTATACTGGGCGCTTGTGCCGATAGCGTAGCAAGCGGAAGCTATTGCTTTAACACAATAGCCTTACTAATCATCGGTACGGCAGTATGCCTTACTGCCAATAATCTTTTTAACAAGAATATCCGAGCAACAGTGGCTTTATCACTTCTTACAGCAGTCGCTTATTTCTTTGCGCAGTGGCTTGTGTTCCACGCTATCGGTTTTTCAGCAAAGGACTCACTTGAATATCTTTTCAGTTATTCGTTACCATCCGCAATATATACATCCGTTTTCGCAATCCCATTTTATTTTATATTTAAAACTTTTGATAAAATCAAAAACAATTAGTGTGGGAGGAACTACACTTGCCTTTTCAGAAAAAAAGCCAGACACAGCTTACTGTGTTGTCCATAATACTGATTATAATAATACTGTTATTTTCACTGCGTATTTATTCTATCCAAATCACTAACGCAGAAGAATTCACCGATAAGAATGACGGTGCTACCTCGGTACTGACCTCTGTTTTAAAGGCGCCCCGAGGTGAAATTCTTGACTGCTACGGCAGGCAGATAGCCATAAACCGCGACGGCTACAATATTGTTTTCAACAAAGCCTATATAAGCGATAATCTTAACGATGTAATTCTCACCCTTGTTAATCTTTTGGAGAAAAGCGGCACCGAGTGGAATGACACTCTGCCTATGAATATGACCGCACCTTTCGGTTTTAAATCCGACTTACAGGATGATATTGACCAAATGCTTAACATTTTGGAGCTTGCTCACTATGCCACCGCTGAAAACTGCTTTAAGGAAATGACCGAAAAGTATGAGCTTCAAAACTATACCGATATAGAAAAGCGAAAAATTATGGGCGTACGCTACAGTATGACCGCGGCAGATTTTTCAATTTCATATCCCTTTACCTTTGCAGAGGATATTCCCGTAGAGCTTATGCTTAAAATTTCGGAATCTGCTTTCAGACTAAACGGCGTTACGGTTGATGTTGTACCCTTCCGCGAATATACCGACACTTCATTGGCTGTTAACCTTATAGGCTCTGTCGGTCCTATATTTAAAGAGGACTGGGAGGAATATAAGTCAAAGGGCTATTCCTATAGCGACAAGGTTGGCAAAAGCGGTATCGAAAAATGGGGTGAAGAATACCTCAGGGGAACAGACGGTGAAATCACCTACCGACTTGATAGCGAAGGCAATATAATATCTAAAGAGGTCACTAAAGAGCCGATTGCGGGCAAAACTATAATGCTGACGCTTGATAAAACAATGCAACGCACCGCACAGGATTCCTTAAGTGAAATCGTGCGTTCTTTACAGAGTAAGGGCGGAGCCTGTACCGCAGGTGCTGCAGTAGCAGTTCGTATTGATTCGGGTCAGGTGCTTTGTGCCGCTAACTATCCTACCTATGATTCGGCTACAATGAACAAGGAATACGAGTCATTAGCCGCTAACCCCGCAAAACCGCTCACAAACAGAGCTTTTCAGGGTGTGTATCCAATAGGCTCAACAATAAAGCCTATTGTGGCCATAGCCGCGCTTGAAAACAACCACTATAATATTGGCGAAACTATTTTCTGTAAGCGCTATTACACCTATTTTGCAGACTATACACCCGAGTGTATGCACTACCACAAATCTATGAATTTAACCTCGGCGCTATCAAAAAGCTGTAACTACTTCTTCTTTGATTTGGGCCGTAGAGTCGGCGCGCTTAACCTTACAAATTATTTTAAAAATTTCGGTTTAGGTGTTGCAACCGGCGTAGAGGTTGACGATGCAAAGGGAATTATTATAGAGCCTAAATCAAACGGCTTTGACGGTGATACCCTACAAATTTCAATAGGCCAGAAAAATGCCTTCACACCCCTTCAGTTAGCTAACTACACCGCCACACTCGCAAACGGCGGTACTCACTACAAGGCTACCCTTATAGACAGTGTTGTTTCCTACGATATGTCCGAAACATATAAGGATATAGCGCCTCAGACGGTTAATACCATCACTATGAGCGATACTAATCTGAATGCAGTTAAAACAGGTATGCTCTCTGTTACAGAGGATGGTACCGGCCGCGCCGCTTTGGGTGATTATCCTATAAAGGTCGGCGGTAAAACGGGTACTTCTCAGGTTCAGGGTAAGGTTGACCACAGCGTTTTCGTAGCCTTCGCCCCCTTTGATAAGCCCGAAATTGCAATATCTGTTGTTTTAGAGCACGGAAATTCGGGCTACTCGGCAGGTTCGGTAGTACGCGCTATACTTGACTCTTACTTTTATGCCGACAGTAAATCTCCCACCGAGGATATGCCATTTGTAGTTTTAGATTAGCTATGTTTTAAATTGACAAAAATAGCACTATATGGTAGAATATTAGATGATATTTCAATAGTAAGGAGTTTTTTATGGGCAAAGTTTTTGCTTTAACCTCCGGCAAAGGCGGTGTGGGTAAATCTACCGTTTCTGTAGGCTTAGGACTTGCCTTTTGCAAAAAGGGCAAAAAGGTCTTGCTTGTTGATATGGATGAGGGACTTAGGTGCCTTGACCTTATGTTAGGTCTTGATGAAGCCACCGTTTTCGACCTTTCGGATATTCTCTTAGGCAAAGAGCCCGAGGAGGCGATTTACCAAAGCGAGCTGCAAGAAAACCTTTACCTTATCCCCGCCCCCGCAAATGTAGGTATGCTTGACTATTTCTCCTTCTCAACCTTTGCTTTAAAGGTGAGGGATATGTTCGATATTGTAATTTTTGACTTCCCTGCAGGAATTAATACCTCGCTTTACTCCTGTCTTCCAAAGGGCACCCTGTTTTTAACAGTAGCGGTGCCCGACCCTGTTTCTGTAAGAGATGCGGGAGCTGTAAGCGAAGCCTTGGCAGAGGTAGGAATAGACGCCAGACTTATTATCAACCGATTTGTAAATAAGCAAAAGGGTAAATACCGCTTTAAAAATATTGACGAAATAATAGACGGCTCTGCCCTTAGACTTATAGGCATTGTTCCTGAAAGCGAGGAGCTTCGCCTGCTTTCACTAAAACATAAAATCAGCCGCCGCGACAAAGCCCTCAAGGCTTTTCTAAGAATAACCTCAAGGCTTGACGGCGAACGGCTTTTATTACCAAAACTAAAAAAAATATGAAAGGAATATTTTTATGACAATAGCCCTTATAGCACATGATGCAAAGAAAGAACTGATGGTACAATTCTGTATCGCCTACTGCGGCATTTTAAGCAGATACAACCTTGTAGCAACAGGCTCTACAGGTAAAACCGTGTCCGAGGCTACAGGTCTTGAAATAGTGAGATTTTTAAGCGGCTCACAGGGTGGCTCTCAGCAGATTGCCTCCCGCATAGGCTGTGACGAAATCGACCTCCTTTTAATGTTCCGTGATCCCCTTAATCCCAAGCCAAACGAGCCTGATGAACAGGCACTATTACGCCTTTGTGATGTTCACAACATCCCCGTTGCCACCAATATCGCAACTGCCGAGGTGCTTATTCACGGATTAGAGCGCGGCGACCTTGATTGGCGCGAAATAGTTAAAAACGGATAAATCATAATAATTGGAGTCAAAAAAATGGCAGAAATTAATCGCGCTGTAAAGGGCACTAATGACATTTTACCCGCTGACAGTCATAATTGGCAGTTTGTTGAGGGTAAAATGCTTGAGACAGCTTCCCTTTACGGCTATAAAGAAATCCGTGTGCCCGTTTTTGAGCATACGGAGGTATTTTTACGCAGTGTCGGAGACACTACCGACGTTGTTCAAAAGGAAATGTACACCTTTGACGATAAGGGCGGCAGGTCTATAACCCTTCGCCCCGAGCTTACCGCAGGCGTTATTCGCAGTGCTATTGAAAACGGTCTTGTAAACGGCGCACTGCCCGCAAAGGTTTGCTATATAGGCGGTTGCTACCGCTATGAAAAGCCACAGGCAGGAAGGTTACGCGAATTCCATCAATTCGGTGTTGAATGTATAGGCGCCCCGGCCCCTAATGCCGATGCCGAGGTTATCGCCCTTGCACGTCAGGTACTGACAAGCGTGGGAATTGAAAAAATAGCGCTTGAAATTAATTCTATAGGCTGTCCCGAATGCCGAAAGGCATACCACGCGGCGCTTAAGGAATATTTCAGCTCTAATATAGATGAGCTTTGCGGTACCTGTAAGGAAAGACTTGAGCGCAACCCTATGCGTATTCTTGACTGTAAGTCGCCTGTCTGCTCTGAAATCGCCGCAAAAGCACCTGTAGTGCTGGACTATTTGTGTGACGACTGCCGCGACCATTTTGAAGGAGTTCAGGCTCACCTTACAGCCCAAGGAATAGAATACACCGTTAACCCCCACATTGTAAGAGGGCTTGACTATTATACACGCACCGTTTTCGAATTTGTTTCGGGTGATATCGGTGCACAGTCTACAGTTTGCGGCGGCGGCAGATATGACGGTCTTATTTCACAAATGGGCGGTCCTACTGTTGCATCATTGGGTTTTGGAATGGGTATTGAAAGGCTTATGCTTCTCTTAAAGGCTCAAGAAGCCGAGCTGCCCAAAGCCCAGACCACCGACCTTTATATTGCGGCTTTAGGCGATAAGGCTCTACTCAAAGCCAGCGCCCTTTGTGCAGAATTAAGACAGGAGGGCTACAAGGCTGAGACCGATATATGCTCAAGAGGTCTTAAGGCTCAGATGAAGTTTGCAGATAAAATCGGTGCTAAATACACCGTTGTTTTGGGTGACGATGAAATTGACAGCGGCATAGCCAGACTAAAAGATATGACGGAGGGCACTGTGAGAGAAATTAAGCTTGCAGAGCTTACAGAGGAATTGGGCGAGGCTATCCGCGAGCAAATCTTTAAAAATATTGCCGAAATAATGTAAAAGAGGTTTATTCAATATGGCACTTGACAGAATGAACGGACTAAAGCGTACCCATTACTGCGGTACACTTACAAGAGAAAATGAGGGAAATATAGTTACCGTTTGCGGTTGGGTACAGAGACAGCGTGACCTTGGCGGTCTTATCTTTGTTGACCTGAGAGACCGCACAGGTATTGTACAGTTAGCCTTTGACGATAATACCGCAAAGGCTGTTTTCGAGAAAGCCGCTACTCTTCACAGCGAATATGTTGTTATGGCAGAGGGTAAGGTCAGAATCCGCTCAGCAATTAATACCGAAATCCCCACAGGCGAAATTGAAATTGAGGTAACCACCCTTAATATATTAGGTGCGGCAGAAACCCCACCCTTTGAAATTCTTAACGATTCCAACGCTAACGAGGAGCTTCGTCTTCGCTACCGTTACCTTGATTTGCGCCGTCCCGATATTCAGAGCAATATCTTAATGCGCCACAAAATTGTTAAGGTAACAAGGGATTATTTCGATGAAAACGGTTTTATAGAAATTGAAACCCCCACACTTATTAAATCTACTCCCGAGGGTGCGCGTGACTATCTTGTTCCCTCGCGTATTAAAAAGGGTAGCTTTTTCGCGCTTCCGCAGTCACCTCAGCTTTATAAGCAGCTGCTTATGCTTTCAGGCTTTGACCGTTATATGCAGATTGCCCGTTGCTACCGTGACGAAGATTTGCGTGCCGACCGTCAGCCCGAATTCACACAGATTGACCTTGAAATGTCCTTCGTGGAGCCTGAGGATATTTATACTATCGCTGAGGGCTTTGTAAAAAGACTGTTTAAAGAAATTTTAAATGTTGATATCCCCACTCCTCTGCCAAGACTCACCTTTACAGAGGCAATGAACGATTACGGCTCTGACAAGCCCGACACCCGCTTTGATATGAAGATTCGCGATTTGTCGGATATTGTGGAAAACTGCGGCTTTGGTGTCTTTGCTGATACCGTTAAAAATGGCGGTACTGTAAGAGCAATTACCGCTAAGAATGCGGCAGGAGTTTACACCCGTAAGGAAATCGACAAATTAACCGAAGAGGCTAAGGGCATCGGGGCTAAGGGTCTTGCCTTTATCCGTTGGAGTGAGGACACTCCCACCTGCTCGTTTGCAAAGTTTATGACTGAAGATGAGATGAAAGCAATTTACGACCGTACAGACGCCGAAAAGGGAGACGTTGTGCTTATTGTTGCAGATAGAAAGAATATAGCCCTTTCTGTACTCGGTGCGCTTCGTCTTACCGTTGCCAAAAAGCTCGATATTATCCCCAAGGGCTATAATTTCCTTTGGATTACCGAGTTCCCATTCTTTGAATACAATGAGGAAACGGGCAATTGGGATGCTATGCATCACCCCTTTACCTCACCCCTTGATGAGTGCCTCGAGTATCTTGACACCGCACCCGAAAAGGTATTTGCAAAGGCTTATGACCTGGTTCTCAATGGTGTTGAGCTGTCAAGCGGCTCTATTCGTATTTCCGACCCCGAGCTTCAAAGAAAAATGTTCAAGGCTTTAGGGCTTAGCGATGAAGAAGCGGCAGAAAAGTTCGGATTTCTTGTGGATGCTTACCGTTACGGCGCTCCACCTCACGGCGGCATGGGTATCGGTCTTGACCGACTTGTAATGCTTATGTGCGGTTGCGACTCTCTTCGTGATGTTATCGCTTTCCCCAAGATTTCAAATTCCAGCGAGCTTATGTCGGGCGCACCCTCAGAGGTGGATACCGCTCAGCTTAACGACCTTGCGATTGGTATTATAAAAGAAGATAAGTGATTTTTTAAGGTGGCTGCTACACAGTCACCTTTTTATTTTGCCGTTTAAAAAATTTTAAAACTCACCCCAAGACAACCCTTTGCATAGACTGTATTGAGGTGAAAAATTATGTCATTATTTTGTTGTGATAACCGCCGCGAATGCCTTGGCGCATCTATAATAGTTAGCCTTTTAATAGGTGTTGTTACTGCATTTCTTACCTTTGCCGCAGTTATAGCCGTATCCCCTGTATTTTTATGGGTGGTATTCGGTATTGCTGTAGCCTTTTTGGCATTAGCATTGATATCTGCGTCCCTGCTTCAAGGCAGTGCCTCAAGATGCCTTTGCACCGTCCTTACAGCATTGCTTATAGGCATTTTAGGCACAATATTCCTTGCCGTTCTTCTGTTGGCAATCAGCTTTGCCGCAACAAGCATTATAGGCGCAATTCTTACAGGTGTGCTCCTTTTCTTCTTTGTACTTGTGCTCACATCTGCCGCTTGCCTTGTAAGATGTATTGTAAACTGCAATAACTAAACCTTATTTTAAAATGGTGCTGTCTCACTAAGAAAAAGTGAGGCAGCACCATTTTTTCTAACCGCAAAATTTTGTAAAAATACGTTTTTGACAGTTTTCGGGCGAATAGTTCCAATCGTCTATTCGTTCGCCCTTATAAAAATATTTTATTTCGGGTGAATAACCGTTCTCAAAGCTGTCAATAATAATAAGTTTAATCTTCATTTTTTCTTTTATTATACTTTTAATGTAAACGCTCGCCTGCTGACCTATACGCACATTCTCTCGCGGCTCTGCAAGGCCTGCAAGATTAGGCGTTATTTCAACAAACACACCGTAATTTTCAATACTGCGTACTACTCCCGTCACAGTCTGACCTGCAGAAAACTGACAGGCATTTTCTTCCCAAGTGCCCAAAAGCTCTTTGTGAGAAAGGGTAATTTTGCCATCGGGCGCAATGCTTTTTATAACCACCCTTATGTTTTCATCAACATAAAATCTGTCCTTGGGGTGCGAAATTCTTGAAACCGAAATTGTATCTATAGGTAAAAGGGCTATATTGCCGCAACCAATATCACAAAATGCTCCAAATGATTCAAGATGGGTTATTTTGGCATCTATTATATCTCCGCCGCTTTTGTTACTTATTATATAGTCGCGGCAAAGCTCTTGAGCACGCCTGCGGGAAAGAAGTGCATATTTTTTGCCGTTTTGGTCGGTACATAAATCTGTGGCAACAAAGCAGACCGACTTGCCAACCCTCGATATCAGCGCAATATCACGGGTTTTGCCGTCCTCAATGCCAAGCGCACCCTCGTTTCGCGGGATGATGCCCCTCATACACCCAAGGTCCACAACCAGATTGTGCGCGGCATCACACATAAGCACCACCGCTTCAAGCACCTTGCCCTCGACAATAGCCTCGGCCAAAAAGCTTTCTGTGAATTCTTTTGTTTTAGGCGCACCGCCGTACCATCCTTCAGGATAAAAACCGTTCATATTATATCACCTTTCTTTTAATGCGGGAAACCCCGTTTTCTTCTTTACTAAAGAATTATATGCTATGAAAGGTGAAAAAATGATAGAATTATGTAATAAAAAAAATTTTTATTGTAATTAAAAAATATATTGGATAAAATTTCGTAACCCTTATAAATACAGGGTTTTTGAGA
>CAZNTP010000070.1:0-9310 GCA_964575985.1 uncultured Ruminococcus sp.
ATGTGTTAGGCACGCCGCCAGCGTTCGTCCTGAGCCAGGATCAAACTCTCTAAATAATTGTATCTCAACACCCTCTCGGATGTTCAAATCTTTAGATAAGCTTTTTAGCTCATTTACTTAATGCTGACGCATTAATAATTGTCCTTGATGATTTAAAGATTTCTCTTCAGAATCGTCGGGTCCTTATTTCTTCGTTGTTTAATTTTCAAGGTCCGTTTTGCACCCCCGCTTTTCAGGGCGCTCGATTATATTACCACAACACTTTGCTTTTGTCAACACTTTTTTTCATATTTTTTTAAAAATTTTTTTAATCGTATTTTATTCCTAAAAAAAATGCAACATATTGTGTTTTATTGTGGTTTTCGACAATACAGCGTTCTTATCAGCCGAGATATTCCCTTAATTTAAGCAGTATTTTCTTTTCGGCGCGTGAAACTTGCACCTGTGTCATATTAAGACATTTTGCCGTATTACTTTGTGTCATATATCTATAGTAACGACATTCCATTAGCTTTCGCTCATCGGGATTTAACTTTTCAAACGCTTCCTCTAAAACCAAGCGGTCAGATATTTCATCCTCTGTGCTGACGGTCGGCAAATCGGTTTCCGTTACACCGGCGTCACCGCTTTGGGTGAGCGAGACTGTATTCTGCATAGCACAGACCGCCTCGATTACCTCTTCGCATTCAGCACCAACGCTCTCGGCGATTTCGTTTACGGTAGGCTCGCGGCAAAGCTTTTGTTCGAGTAAAGCTTTCTGGCGATTGATTTTTAGTCCTAATTCTTTAACCGAGCGCGACACCTTAACCGCGCCGCCGTCACGAAAGAGCCTGCGCATTTCGCCCATTATAACAGGTACAGCATAGGTTGAAAACATAAGACCGCGACTCTCATCAAAAGCATCCGCCGCCTTAACAAGCCCCATACACCCTGCTTGATAAAGGTCATCATATTCTATTCCCCTACCGCAAAAGCGTTTGCAGATAGAATGTACCAGTCCCAAATTGCTTTCGATAAAGCCATCGCGTTCTTTATTACTTTTAAGCATTTACACTAAACCTTGGACTGATTTTTTTAACCATAGTAACTGTAGTACCGCAACCGATTTTAGAGCTCACCTTTATTTTATCCATAAAGCTCTGCATTACCGCAAAGCCAAGACCTGCACGCTCACCGCCTACGGTGGTATAAAGCGGCTCCATAGCTTTTTCGATATTCTCAATTCCGCAGCCCTTATCCCGAATTTTGATTTTTATTGAATTGTCGTCCAGAAGCTCAGCGGTTATGTAGATATTCCCGAGTTTTTCCTTATAAGCGTGAACTATACAGTTGGTAACTGCCTCAGATACTGCGGTTTTAATATCGCTTATTTCTTCGAGCGTGGGGTCAAGCTGAGCGGCAAATGACGCAATACATGTTCTTGCAAAGCCTTCATTAGCAGACCGTGACATTAAAGTCATTGTAAATTTGTTATTTGTTTTCATTTAATTTTCCCTTCCCTCAAGCTTGGCTAATTTTTCAATACCTGCAAGCTTTAACATTTTGTGTATTTGTGATGAAGCTCCTGTGATATGAAGTTCTGCACCCAATTTTGATATATTGCGAAACCGCCCCATAACAAGACCGATCCCCGAACTATCCATAAAGCTTACATCTTTAAAATCAAGCACTAGTAGTGTCGGCATATTAAGGTCAACCGCACAGTCTATTGCTTCTCGCATAATTTTGGCGGAATGGTGGTCAAGCTCACCGATAAGATGCGCCGTAACGACCTCACCCGTAACATTAATTTCTATTGACATTTGAAACACTCCTAAAAAGATTAAGGACAAGCCCTTATATATAATAAGTGCTTGTCCTTGAAAAAAATGTCATATTAAGTAATGAACTAAAAATTATTTAAAATATTCTTTAAGATGCGGTCTTACCGCCGCCGCCAGATACAAAGAACCGAAAATAAATATAGGCTCGCCGTTCGAAATATCTATAGCTTTATCAATTGCCGTCATATAATCTTCGGCTATAAAACATTCACAGTGGCTTTGAGCTTTTTTCTGTAATTCCTTTGCAGTATGAGAGCGCGGCATACCGCTAACCTCTACCACTATTGCCGATTTACAGTAGCCAAGTGTGGTTTTTAGGAACTCGTCACAATCCTTATCGCGCATCATACCTATTATAGCCGTAACACCGCCAGAGTATTTTTTAAGTTCTTTTGACAAAACCGTGGCACCGTCAGGATTATGTGCACCGTCAAGAATAATCAAAGGCTTTTTAGATATGATTTCCATTCTTGCAGGAAAAAAAGCATTGCTAAGTCCCTTATATATATTATTATAAGGTATATCATATCCGCTGTGTTTTATTGCCTCTATTGCAGTTATTGCATTTAAGACCTGATATTCACCCGAAAGTCCCGTTTCATACTTTTCCCCGTTATATATAAAGGTGTTGCCAATTGTAGAATCAAGAACTACGGTTTTAGTAAAATCGGGTATATAAAGCTCGGTTGCATTATTTTTTATAACCTCTAAAGCCGCACTCGGCTGATTAGACGAAGAAACCGTTGGGCAACTTCGTAAAATTCCGCATTTTTCTGTCGCTATTTTTTCTATAGTGTCACCTAAAACGGCAGTATGGTCGAGACCGATTTTGGTTATTACCGAAACTGCCTTGTTTTCAAGTGCATTTGTAGCATCAAGCCTGCCGCCAAGCCCTGTTTCGCAAATAAGAATATCTATTTTCTGCTCGGCAAAAAAAAGAAATGCAGTAGCGGTTATAAATTCAAACTCGGTAAGCCTCTCACCCAAAGCCTTTACCCTTTCGGCAAAAGCGCAAAGGTTTTCTTTCGAAATGTATTCACCGTTTATTTGAATTCGCTCTCTAAAGTCTATTATATAAGGTGATATAAAAAGCCCCGTTTTATATCCTGCCTCTTTAAAGACCGATGCCAGCATTGCCGAGACCGAGCCCTTGCCGTTTGTGCCTGCAATGTGTATAGCTTTTAATTTGTTTTGAGGGCTACCAAGTTTATCTAAAACCCTTTTAATTCTGTCAAGGGTTGGTGGCAAAGAAAAATTGCCCAAAGAATGTATGTAATTAAGAGTTTCGTTATAATTCATATTAATCCTCTTTTTTTATTTTAATATATTGTATCACAAAACGGCACACTTCACAACAAAAACTCCAAATCGTTTTGATTTGGAGTTTTTCTATAGTCTATAAATATCCACGTATCTGGATAGCCAGTTTCTCTTCAAGCTTTATAAGTCTTTTGCAAATATCCTTTGACACCTCATCCGCCGCGGCGTACTGATTCAGGTATTTATTAAGTGACTTTACACCCATGTTGCATCCATCGGTAATCAGGTCTGCAACGGTATTGTCCGAGGTATCCATTGCAAGCTTCATATTTGTTTTTATCCAGGACATTCCTTTAGCCATAGGGTTTGGTTCTTTGCCGTCATCCTTATATTTTTCGAGTAGTTCCTGAATTTCATCATTTAACTTATTATGCTCGTCCTTGCAGGAGTTTAGTTGTTCTTTGAATTCCTTTGATTTCACACAATCCATAACCTCATCAATAGCCGAAACTCCCATCTTAACCCCTGCATCACATTCTCTTAAAAGTTTAATTGTATCCTGTTCAATCATAAGTTCACACTCCTTTTTAACAGTATTCCCGCTTTCATTAATATAATAAGTATATTTGTAACGATTTTTTTGTATACTTAAAGGGGTGATTATTATGAAAGAAAGAATAAAAACATATATAGTTTCGATTGCTATAGCGTTGGTGGTAGGCGGGCTTTCCGCATTTTTTACAAGGAACAGTATGAATCTTTACGAAACAATAATAAGACCGCCGCTATCTCCGCCGTCTTGGGCTTTCCCTGTTGTGTGGACGGTACTATTTATATTAATGGGTATTAGTGCCGCTATGATTTATCTTGACCGCACCGCCCCTGTCCCAAGAAAAAAATCCGCACTTTATACCTACGCATTAAGCCTTATAGTGAACTTTTTCTGGAGTATAATTTTCTTTAATCTGCGAGCATACCTGTTTGCGTTTATCTGGCTATTGCTGTTACTTTATCTTATAATAAAAACAATCCTCAAATATTATAAAATTAATCCCTTAGCGGCATATCTGCAAATACCCTATCTTTTATGGGTTACCTTTGCAGGATATCTTACCTTTGCTATATGGATTTTGAATAAATAGAATAAACTGCGCCCTCCGAAAATTCGCAAGGTTAAATTTTCGGGGGCTTTTTCATTTATCGCCACAATTTACTTGTAAAATTTTTATTGCTGTGATATTATTTAAAGATGGAAATAAACTTTTAGGTGATATAATGATTTTTAAAACAAAATCCACTTATGATTGGTTGGTTGTAGGGCTTGGAAACCCTGGGCTACAGTACGAAAACACCCGCCACAATGCAGGCTTTATGGCGGTTGACAAGCTGTGTGAGAACGAAAAATTCGCTCTCACAAAAAACAAATACGATGTTCTACTTGGCGAATTTAAAATAAAAGATTTGCGTATACTTGTTATAAAGCCGCAAACCTATATGAATAATTCGGGCACCGCCGTTTCTAAAATTGCAGCATTTTACAAAATCCCCACCGACCGCATTATAGTAATTCAGGACGATGTAGCGCTGGATGTCGGCAAGCTTCGTATTCGTCGCAAAGGTAGTGACGGCGGTCAAAAGGGTGTGCGTGATATAATTGAGCTTTTAGGCACAGAAGAAATTATGCGTATTAAAATAGGTGTGGGCGCAAAGCCCCACCCCGATTACGATATGGCAAGCTGGGTGCTTGGCAAAATACCTTCCGAACAAAAAGAGGATTTCTCAAAGGTAATAGAAAAATCGGCAAAAGCGGTAAAAGAAATAATAACACGCGGTATTGATTCTGCAATGAACAAATACAGCAGTTGAGGTAAGTATGGAATTTTTAAGTAAAATACTTCTTCGCGACCCTGACTATGCCGCTCTTTTAAACGAAATAAACAAAAACCGACTGCCGACCGTTTGCACAGGGCTTTCGCTAATTCACAAGGCGGCACTTATAAAGGCAGTGCTTGCCCACACAAAGCGCAAAATTACGGTAATAACTCACGATGAGGCATCCGCCGTAGAGCTAAGTGAAGATGCACGGTCGCTCGGTATTAATGCAGTAACCTTTCCTTTAAGAGACTACTGCATAGGTGACTTTAGCGGCTATTCAAAAGAATATGAACATAAAAGAACTGACACCCTATCCAAGCTTTTGGATGGGGATTTTGAGCTTGTATGTATATCGGTAGATGCGGCTTGTCAGCTTACCGTTCCGCCCGAAATATTAGCACGCGCAAGGTTTACCTTAAGGGTGGGCGAAAGCTATGAAATAGCCCGTCTTACAGAAATGCTTCTAGAATCCGGCTATGTACGGAGTGAAATTTGCGAGGGCAAGGGGCAGTTTGCGGTAAGGGGCGGCATTTTCGACCTTTTCCCCGTTAATGCTGAATATCCTTACAGAATTGAGTTCTGGGGTGACGAAATTGACAGTATCAGTCTGTTTGACAGTGAGAGTCAGCGCCGCACCGACAATGCAGAAGAGGTTGAGATAACGCCTGCCTGCGAAATCCTTTATAATCCCGAAGAGTTAAGTCTAAGACTCACCGAATATTTAAACGAAGCCGCGGTTTTAACCGACAAACAGCGTGAAAGGCTAAATGCCGATATCGGTGCCCTCCAAAACGGCATAAGTATTCACGCCGACCGCTATATCCCCTTAATTTATGAGGGCGGTGAAACGGTTTTTGACTATGTAAGAGATACCCTCTGCTTCGTGTCCGAGAGCGGAAGCATTACAGAACGGCTTAAAAGCATTTTCATTCAACAATCCGAGGATGTGGAAAGCTATCTCACCGAGGGCTTTTTATCTGAGGCGACATCTATGCTGTGGCTCGGCTCTGCGGAGTTTTGGGGCGAGCTAGAGAACGCCATAATACTCGAAAACTTTCCCCGCACCTCTTACGAATTAAAGGTTAAAAATATTATAAACTTTAACTTCAAGCGTTCTACCGCCTGGAGCGGCGATATTAACGTTCTAATAGAAGATATTTCTTATATCACCGAGCAAAAGGGTACTGTTGTAATTCTTGCAGGTGAGCAAAGGGCGGCAAAAGTATTAACAGCCGAGCTTAACGAACGCGGTATTCACGCTATTTTAAACGAAAATCCGAAAGAGCTTTCCTCGGGGGTTACTGTAGCCCTTGGCGGACTGTCGGGCGGGTTTGAAATACCGTCCCAAAGTTTCCTACTTATCACCCACCGCCATATAAGCTCTGATATTAAAAAGCCTCGCAAAAGACCTAAAAACGCGCAGGAAATAGGCTCGCTTGACGAGTTAAGGCAAGGCGACTATGTTGTTCACGAAGCCCACGGCATAGGAATTTTTGACGGTATTAACCGAATTACAAACGGCGGTGTTACAAAGGATTATATTAAGATAAAATACGCCAAAAGCGATGTTTTATATGTGCCTGTAACCCAGCTTGATTTAGTTTCGCGTTATATTGGCGCCGCTACCGAGGACGATGCTATTAAAATTAACCGCCTTGGCGGCAGTGAGTGGCAAAAAACTCGCAAGCGTGTTAAAGCGGCTGTAAGAGATATGGCAAAGCAGCTAACTGCACTATATGCCAAAAGAATGAGTGTTAAGGGTTATGCCTTTAGCCCCGATACCGATTTGCAAAACGATTTTGAACGCCGCTTTCCTTATGACGAAACCGAGGACCAATTAAGATGCGTTAATGAAATAAAGAGTGATATGGAACGCGAGGTTCCTATGGACAGACTGCTTTGCGGTGATGTTGGCTTCGGCAAAACCGAGGTAGCGCTGAGAGCCGCTTTTAAATGCATAAGCGAGGGCAAGCAATGTGTGCTTATGGTGCCGACAACAATCCTTGCTATGCAGCACTATAACACTATTTTGCGCCGTTTTGGTGATATGCCCGTAACCGTAAAGTTGCTTAACCGTTTTGTGCCGCCCAAGCTACAGGAAAAAATAATTACCGACCTTAAATGCGGTAGACTTGATATGGTTGTAGGCACACACCGCCTTATTTCAAAGGATGTTAAGTTTAAGGATATAGGTCTTGTTATAATTGACGAGGAACAACGCTTTGGTGTAGCCCAAAAGGAAAGGCTTAAAGAGCTTTATCCCCATGTAGATATTTTAACTTTAAGCGCTACACCTATACCGCGCACACTTAATATGGCAATGTCGGGGCTTAGGGATATGTCCTCTATAGACGAAGCCCCCGGTGACCGTCACCCCGTTCAGACCTATGTACTTGAATACAACAGTGGTGTTATAATAGATGCTATAAAAAAGGAAATCCGCCGAGGCGGACAGGTTTATTATCTGCATAACAGAGTGGATAGTATTGAACGCTGCGCCGCAAAGCTAAAGCAAAAGCTACCCGATGTTAATATCGGCATTGCGCACGGAAAAATGAGTGAGGATGAGCTTACAAATGTGTGGCGACAACTTTTAGAGCACGAAATTGATTTGCTTGTTTGCACCACAATTATTGAGACGGGTGTAGATGTACCTAATGCCAACACCCTTATAATTGAGGATGCCGACCGAATGGGACTGAGTCAGCTTCATCAGTTAAGAGGGCGAGTCGGTCGTTCGCCCCGCAGAGCCTATGCCTATTTTTGCTTTGGACAGAATAAACAGTTATCCGACATAGCGGCAAAAAGGCTTGAAGCTATACGCGAGTATACCGAGTTCGGCTCGGGCTTTAAAATTGCTATGCGCGACCTTGAAATAAGGGGCGCTGGCAGTATTTTAGGCGGAGACCAACACGGTAATATGGAATCTGTCGGCTATGATATGTATTTAAAGCTTTTATCCGAGGCTGTGAATGAGGAAAACGGTGCTATGCCTGAGGATGATATCCCCTGCACCGTTGACCTTAATGTTTCGGCACACATACCCGAAAGCTATATCGAATCTCTGCCTGCAAGGCTTGGTATTTACAAGCGAATAGCCGCTATCAGAAACGATGATGATGCAAGTGATGTTATTGACGAGCTTTGCGACCGTTTCGGCGAGCCGCCAAGCGTTGTAATGGGGCTTATTGATATTTCTATTTTAAGGAATAAGGCAGTAGATGCAAAAATTGCCGAGATTACAGGAACTGCTAACACCGCTATACTGCATATAAACTCTATAGAGCCTGCTGTTATGGCGAGACTTTCGGGTTATTTCGGCAACCGCTTTATGCTTAATGCTACGGATAAGCCCGTCTATACTATAAGGCTTAATAAGGGCCAAAAAATGTCCGACTTAGTAGCAGAGCTTGCAAAAGCCTTATAAGCAAAAAACAAAAGGGGCTGTCTCACTAAAAAAAGTGAGGCAGCCCTAAATTTTTTTGCAAAAAATAGAAGACTTCCGTGCGGAAATCTCCTAAATGGTGTATAATAGTAATTGCACAAAAACCAAAAACACCGTAAAGGATTGTACACCAAAAATGAGAAAAAATCAACTATTATTACCATTAAATTTAGAAAAGATAATAGAACCGAACGAATCGGTACGCACATTGGATGAAATATGTGAGCAATTAGATTACTCTAATCTCAATAAAGCATACAAACGAAGCAGAGGAATTAATTTAGCAACACCCGAAGCAATGTTCAAAATACTTGTGTACGGATATATGACGGGCAATTACTCAACTAGAAATATAGAAGAAGCTTGCAAGAGCAATGTAAACTTTATGTGGTTGTTAGATGGAGCCAAAGCACCTGACCATAATACAATAGCAAGATTTCGCACAGGCAGACTGCAAAATATAATAGAAGACCTGTTTGTGCAATTGGTGGGGAAATTGTCCTCATTGGGTGAAATAGAATTAAAAAATCTGTTTGTAGACGGAACAAAAATAGTAGCCGATGCAGGTTATGAGAGCGAAGAAAATTATGTTTATCTAAGTGAACAACATCAGGACAGTTACATAAAGCCAAGTAATTATGAAGCAAGCAAAAAGAAAATTAAAAATAAATACGCAACACAGAATTTTATCTACAATACAGAAGAAGATAGTTATCTCTGCCCTGAGAAGCAAATATTAAAACCGATTGAAGTTAGAAAGAGCAAGAGTAAGTCGGGATATATTTCAGAGAAAACAATATATGGTTGTAATAAGTGTGTGAATTATCCGTGCAAAAATCTTTGTACGCAATTGCAAAACGGCAGAAAACTGCAAAGAGCAAAAGTATTCACAAATTTCAGAAATGAA
>CAZNTP010000071.1:0-9117 GCA_964575985.1 uncultured Ruminococcus sp.
GCGAAACAATGGTTTGCGAGTCCTGTGAATTTGTAGACACCTTTTTGCAGATGTCACCCGATATTACCGTTTTGCTTAACATTGATAATGACCATCTTGACTATTTTAAAACGATGGATAATTTAGTATTATCTTTTCACAAATTTATTAAAATGTCAAGCAAAGCTTATATAAACGGTGACGATGAGCTTTGTTTAAAGGCGGCAAACGGTATTGATGCTAAGATTGTTACATTTGGCTTTAATAACACCAACCGCTATTATGCCGAAAATATTAAGCCTAGAAAATTCGGTTTTTGCTATGATGTAATGTGTGACGGCAAAAAGCTTGTTTCCTTAGAGCTTAAAGCTCCAGGCAGACACAATGTGCTTAATTCCTTAGCGGCCTTTGCGGTATGCTTCGAGCAAGGGGTCAGCGCAGACGGTATCAAGGATGCCTTGGAAAAATTCACAGGCGCGGGCAGAAGATTTGAGTTTTTAGGAGAATATGATTTTACTTTGGCAGACGATTATGCACATCACCCCACCGAAATTAAGGCAACGCTTAATGCCGCAAAGGAGCTTAGCTACAAAAGGGTAATTGCGGTATTCCAGCCCTTTACCTTTTCGAGAACAGCACTTTTAAAGGATGAGTTTATTGATGCGCTGTCGGTTGCGGACAAGGTTATCCTAACCTCAATTATGGGCTCGCGTGAGGTAAATACCTACGGCATTAAGTCAGAAGATATTGCCGAAAAGCTAAAGGATGCTGTTATTGTGGACGGTTTTGAGAATATAGCCGACAAAATAATTGAAGTGGCAGGGAAGGGTGATATAGTAATAACAATGGGCGGCGGTGACATTTATAAAGCGGCTCATATAGTACAGGAGAAATTAGGTTGACAGAAAAATTATACGATATAGATTCACATTTAAAGGAGTTTTATGCTACTGTTGTCGACTCTTACGAAAAGGCGGACGGATATATAGTGGTTCTTGACCGCACCGCCTTTTTTGCCGAGGGTGGCGGACAACCCTCAGACACAGGCTATATAAACGGTGTCAGGGTTTCTGACGTTAGAATTGAGGACGGCATAATTTATCACTATACGGATAAGCCTTTTCAAAAAGGTGAAACGGTTATGGGTAAGCTTGATGCTCTCCGCCGTTTTGATTTTATGCAGCAGCATTCAGCCGAGCACATAGTGTCGGGTATAGCTCATAAATATTACGGTTGCGAAAACGTGGGTTTTCATTTGAGTGAGGATATCGTAACCCTTGATTTTGATAAGCAACTTAATAAAGAAGAAATTTTAAGAATAGAAGAGCTTTCCAATGAGGCGGTTTTTAAAAATGTAAAAATTAATGCCTATTATCCCAAAAAAGAGGCACTCCGCTCCCTTACATACCGAAGCAAAAAGGAAATAGAGGGCGACGTGCGTATTGTAGAAATTGAGGGTGTTGATGCCTGCGCTTGCTGTGCGCCGCATGTAAACTATTCAGGTGAAATAGGGCTTATAAAGCTTTTGGGCTTTGAAAAACTGCGCGGCGGGGTAAGAATTGAACTGAAAGCCGGCAAACGCGCCCTTTGTGACTATAACGAAAAGTATTCGAATGTGCTTAAAATATCAAATGCGCTTTGTGTAAAACAAAATGAAGCGGCAGTTGCGGTAGAGAGGCTTACAGAGCAAATAGGCGAGCTTAAATTTGAGCTTACAGGTCTTAAAAAACAGATGTTAGACCAAAGATTAAGCTTATTTAATCCCGAGAACGAAATCTCAGCCCTTTTCTTAGAGGGACTTGATATAAAAGAGCTTCAGTCTGCGGCAGATATGCTCTATAAAAAATTCGGTGGAATAAGGGCGGTGATAAGTCCCACTGAGAACGGATTTTCATTTGCCGCTTGCGGAGAAGCTAAGGTGCTTGACATACTGTTTGCAGAATTCCGCCAAACCTTTAATGTTAAGGGCGGCGGCAGAAACGGTATGGTACAGGGTACGGTTTCGGGTGACCGCCCAGAGCTAGAGAATTTTTGGAATAAAAAATAATTGACTAATTATTCCTGCTGGTGTATAATTATTTTAACTATTTGTTTCGAGGTGAGTGGCTGTGATATATTCTTTTGCGGATTTTAACATAAAATACGACAATATGTATGAGATGTTTGCGAAGCAATGTAAGGATTACATATCAGACGGCGAGCCTGAAATTGAAATTAAACTTACCGAGGAAGACATAGCTTTAGAAAGAAGCTTGGCTGAGGATGAGTTTTCAAACAATTATCTTGAAACAATAGCTTTCTACAGAAAGTTAGCAGATATTTTGCCTCAAAAGAATGCTTTTGTGCTTCATTCTGCTCTATTTGATGTTGAGGGTGAGGGTATTGCCTTTGCGGCGCATAGCGGAACAGGAAAAACTACCCACATGCGCTTGTGGCGCAAGCTTTTGGGTGATAGGCTTAAAATCGTGAACGGCGACAAGCCGATTATAAGATTTTTTGATGATGAGCCACAAAACCCTTATGGCTATGGCACTCCTTGGAACGGTAAGGAAAAAATGGGCTCTAACTGTAAAACAGTGCTAAGGCATATCTGCTTTATAGAACGCGCCGAACAGAATTCCTGTGAGCCGATGGAGGCTTCCGAAGTGGTTGATTTGATTTTTAATCAGGTTTATATGCCCAAAAATCCTTTGGCTGTGGTTGCTACTATGCAGCTTATAAACCGTCTTGTAAGCAGTTGTAAGCTTTGGAAAATTAAATGTAATATGGATATCTCTGCAGCCGAGACTGCATATAATACAATATTTAATAAATAGGAGAATAATTATGAAACTTAAGTACAATTTTGTAACAAACGAGGTTGCTGATAAAATCGTGGCAGTAGCTGTTGGTGATGATTTAGCTAAATTCAACGGCTTTGTAAAAATGAACGATGTTGGCGCATACATTTTTAATATGCTCAAAAACGATGTAACTGTTGACGATATCGTTGAGGCTATGAAAAAGGATTACGCCGATACCCCCGAGGCTGAAATCAAAGAAACCGTTGAAGGTTTTGTTTCACAGCTTAAAGAATCGGATCTTTTAGTGTAATGGCAGATAAAAAGCTTAATGCCGACCAGATGCTTGAAATCAGCGAAGAGGTACATGTTTTAACAAGCGGAATAAGTATGCGGCCAATGCTCAGAGAGCATAAGGATATTGCGGTAATTGAACGCGTAAACCGTAGACTTAAAAAGAACGATGTTCCCCTTTACAGACGTGAGGGCTGTGATAAATTAGTGCTTCACAGAATTATAAAGGTGACCGATAACGGCTATGTTATAAGAGGGGATAATCTTTTTACGAATGAATATGATGTAACTGATGAGGATATAGTCGGTGTACTCAAGGCCTTTTACCGCGAGGGCAAGTATTATGAATGTGCTACCAGTAAGGTTTATCACATATATGTATTATTAAACCGCATAGGTTATCCGTTCAGGTACTTATGGCGATTAAAAATAAAACCTTTTTTGGCTAAAATTAAGCATTTGATTTTCAAATAATTTTTGAGCAGTCAGTTTTACTGGCTGCTTTTATTTTTTGAAGTCAAGCCGTGTAGGTTGACACGCACCGAGAGGGGATATATAATTTAAAAGTAGCGTGTGCGTACACGCAAATTCAAAATAAAGGGTGATAAAGTCATGGTTTACAGCGGAAAGCATTTAAAGGAAATTTCTTTCCCCTTAGGCGGAATCGGTACGGGCTCTATTGGTCTTGCAGGTAACGGTTGTTTACTTAATTGGGAGATTTATAACCGTCCCAACAAGGGCAGTTATAACGATTACTGCCACTTTGCAGTTAAGGCAGAGTATCCTGACGGTAGGGTTGTTACCAAGGTTTTAATAGGTGATACTACCTATAATCTCACCGGTAATTTTGAAAACGGTTGGTATGTTGGCTTCGGTCACGGATCTGAAAGAAAAACCCTTTGCGGTATGCCGCATTTTAAAAAGGTTAAGTTTGACGGTAAATTTCCCATAGCTACTCTTACCTTTGAGGACGAGCATTTTCCTGCAAAGGTAATTATGAAAGCAACCCATTTATACCGCTTGATGCGGATAATTCGAGTATCCCTGCGGCATTTTTTGATATAACCTTTAAAAGCAGTGAAAAAGGAATAAAATACACTACAATTTTTACTGTTTGTAACAGATTTGATAAAGGCTTCAATAAAAAGGTCGAGAGCGATAAATATACCGCAATTACAATGAAGCCTTTAGAAATTCCTGAGGACAGTATTCAATACCGTGATATGACAATCGGTGTAGATGCTAAAAACGGTCTTTATCAGGAATATTGGTACCGCGGCGGCTGGGAAGACTGCCTTAACAGCTTTTGGTACGAACTGAATAACGGCGACCTTGAAAACCGTTCTTATGAAAATGCGGGCTATAGAGATAAATGCTCTGTAGGTGCAGTTAAAGAGTTAGACAGTAAAAACAGTTGTAATTTCCGTTTTATCATTTCTTGGAATATGCCCAATAACTACAACTATTGGGAGCCTTATAAGGATAAGGACGGCAAGGATGTAAGCTGGAAGAATTACTATGCTACATTATTTAAGGATTCGGTAGAGTCTGCCTTTTATTCTTTTGATAATTGGAATAGCCTTTATAAAAAGACTAACGATTTTTGTAAATCTCTCCATTCTTCTACGGTAGATAAAGCGGTAATTGATGCGGTTTCTTCGACAATGTCTGCACTCAAATCACCAACTGTGCTACGCCTTGAGGACGGCACCTTCTATGCATTTGAGGGCTCACACCAGACTGCAGGCTCATGTGAGGGCACCTGTACTCATGTTTGGAGTTACGCCTATGCGCTTTGCTTCTTGTTTCCCGAGCTTGAGCGCAGTATCCGCGATACCGAACTTAAACATAATATGGATGAAAACGGTAAAATGCAGTTCAGAAGCAAACTGCCTTTCCAACGTGGCAGAGGTAATTTTCACCCCTGTGTTGACGGTCAGATGGCAAACCTTGTTAAAATTTACAGGGACTGGAAAATCAGCGGTAATACCGAATGGCTCAAGGAAAACTGGGAAGACATTAAAAAGCTTTTGGAATTTGCCTGGAATGAGAACAACACTTACGAATGGGACAAGGACCATGACGGCGTTTTAGAGGGCAGACAACACCATACTCTTGATATGGAATTTTTCGGTCCTACCTCTTGGCTTGAGGGTATGTACTTGGCCGCTCTTGAGGCCGCCTCGGAAATGGCAGAGTTTTTAGGCGATACCGAAAAGGCTAAGGAATATAAGGCGCTTTACGAAAACGGTTATAAGTGGACCAAGGAAAATCTTTTTAACGGCGAATATTTCTTCCATAAAATAGACCTTGAGCAAAAGGAATATGCAGAACACTTTAATTGTCTTGGATATTGGAATACAGAAAAGGAAGAGCTTAAATACCAGATAGGAGAGGGCTGTGCTATAGACCAGATGCTCGGTCAGTGGCACGCAGTTATAAGCGGACTTGGAAGTGTTTTTGATAAAGAACAGCGCAGAACCGCAATGCAAAATGTACTTAAATATAATTTCAAGGAAAATCTCAGAGAGCATACTAATCCTTGGCGTTCCTATGCTCTTAATGATGAGGGCGGAACTCTTATGTGCAGTTATCCCGAGGGTACCAGAAAGCCGGTTATACCTATGGTTTACTGTGAGGAATGCTGGACAGGCTGTGAATATGCCTTTGCGGGACTTCTTATGAGCGAGGGCTTTGTTGAAGAGGGAAATAAGGTTGTACGCACTGCAAGAGCTCGCTTCAGGGGTGACAACAGAAACCCCTGGAACGAATTTGAGTGCGGCAGCAACTATGCAAGACCTATGTCAAGCTTTGCAATGCTACCTATTCTTAGCGGCTTTGAATTTGATTTACCGAGAAAGCATATAGGCTTCACTCCAAAAATCAAGGGTGATTTTAAATGCTTCTGGAGTCTTGGAAGCGGTTGGGGTGAATTCAAAAAGTCTAAAAACCTTAACAGCATTGTGTTGCATTACGGCAAATTAGAGCTTGAAAGCATTAATTTAGGTAATGTTGGTAAGGTAAGCCGGATTTATGCTGACGGCAAAGAAATTTGTTTTGAACAAGAGGGAACAACGCTTAAATTTGAGAAAATCACAGCAACTAAAGAAATCAGAATAGAGGAATAATCTTGAAAAACAGTATCTCTACCAATGATTTAGCAAGAATATGTGGTGTATCGCAAGGCACTGTTGACCGTGCACTTAATGGACGTAATGGAATAAGCGAAAAAACCAAGGAAAAGATACTTGCTGTAGCTAAGGAATACGGTTACCGACCGAATATTCACGCGCGCAGTATTGCGGGCGGCAAATCAATGCTTATAGGCGTAGTAGTGTTCGATTTAGGTAACCAATATTTTTCGGATATACTGATGAATATTGAAAAATACTGCGCTGAAAGGTCATATTCTACGGTTGTTATGTTTACAGATAAAGACCCTAAAAAAGAAATTGAATGCATAAAACATCTTTATCACATTTCGGTTGACGGTATAGTGCTATGTCCTGCTAACAGCGGCGAGGAATATGAGAATTATCTTTTATCTTTAAATATTCCTATTGTTACAATTGCAAACAAGCTTGAGCGTATTAAATATGTCGGTATAAACAATAGGCTTGCTATGAGGGACGCATTGGAATTTATAATCGGTCGCGGATATGATAGATTTATATATGTAAAACCGCCCTTACAGGATAAAAACACCTATGCACAGACCGAACGTTTCAATGCTTTTAAAGCTTATAGATAACCTAAAACTTTGCTTGGACAGTGTTTCTTATGATGACGATGCAACGGCAAGAATTGCTGTGGATTATATAATCGATGGCAAGGATACAGAGGATGAGGTCAAGCACAAATTAATAAAAAGAGGCTCGGTATAATTCCTTAAAAACGGTTGGCAAAAGCCGACCGTTGTTGCTTTAATTTATTAAATAAAAAAATGTTGACATATCCCTGATTTTGTGATAAACTGTTTTAGCATGCGAAATTATGGCTAATTTTGCTTTGTGAAGTTTTCAAGAAAGGAGAGGTGTAATAGTGCCTACGTTTAACCAGTTGGTTCGCAGCGGTCGTGAAACTATCGAGAAGAAGGCTAAGGCGCCTGCACTCTTAAAGGGTTACAACTCTATGAAGCGTCAGACAACCGATAACGATTCTCCTCAGAAGCGCGGCGTATGCACAGCCGTTAAGACTTCCACACCTAAGAAGCCTAACTCTGCTCTTCGTAAAATTGCGAGAGTACGTCTTTCCAACGGAATTGAAGTTTCTGCTTACATTCCCGGAATCGGACACAATCTCCAAGAGCACAGCGTGGTTCTTATCCGTGGCGGACGTGTTAAGGATCTCCCTGGTGTGCGTTATCACATCGTAAGAGGTACCCTTGATACTCAGGGCGTTGCAAAGAGAATGCAGAGCCGTTCAAAGTACGGCGCAAAGCGTCCAAAACCGGGTGCAAAGTAATTTAAAGTAAGTAATCTCTGCTGCAAAACAGGCAGCGGCATTTATATATATATTTATGCCTTGCTTGGAACAACGGGGAAATTACTCGAGTACCTATGATGTCATTACTATTATGAAGGAGGGAAGCAAAGTGCCAAGAAGAGGCTTTATTGCTAAACGTGACGTATTGCCGGATCCGGTATATAACTCAAAGATTGTTACTCGTCTTATCAACAACATCATGCTTGACGGTAAGAAGGGTGTAGCACAGAAGATTGTATACGGTGCATTCGACATTATCAGTGAAAAAACAGGTAAAGACCCGCTTGAAGTTTTCGATGCTGCTATGGAAAATGTTATGCCTCAGCTCGAAGTTAAGGCTGTTCGTAAGGGCGGTGCAACCTATCAGGTTCCTTTCGAGGTTCGTCCTGAAAGAAAGCAGACCTTGGGTCTTCGTTGGTTAACAACTTACAGCCGCGCACGTTCCGAAAGAACTATGAAGGAGCGTTTAGCCGGTGAAATTATGGATGCTGTCAATGAAATGGGTGGCGCTTTCAAGAAGCGTGAGGATACTCATAAGATGGCTGAAGCAAACAGAGCTTTTGCTCACTACAGATGGTAGTTTAAAAACACTTTTATTTGCCGTATAAAACGGCAGAATGGAGATTTATATGCCTAGAAAAGTATCTCTTGAAATGACAAGAAATATTGGTATTATGGCACATATTGACGCAGGTAAGACCACCACAACTGAGCGTATCCTTTTCTATACAGGTATTAACCGTAAGATGGGTGAAACTCACGACGGCGGCGCAACCATGGACTGGATGGAGCAAGAGCAGGAGAGAGGTATTACCATTACTTCTGCGGCTACAACCTGCTTCTGGAAAGACCATCGTATCAATATAATCGATACCCCCGGACACGTTGACTTTACAGTTGAAGTTCAGCGTTCACTCCGCGTACTTGACGGTTCTGTAACCGTTCTTTGCGCAAAGGGCGGTGTTGAGCCTCAGTCTGAAACCGTTTGGCGTCAGGCTGACGAATACAAAGTACCCCGTATGATCTATGTTAATAAGATGGATATTATGGGTGCTGACTTCTATCGCGTTCTTGATATGATTAAAGAGCGCTTCAACTGTAACGGTGTTCCGATTCAGTTACCTATCGGTTCTGAGGACACCTTCAAGGGCATCATCGACTTAGTTGAGATGAAGGCTATCGTTTATTATGATGACCTTGGTAAAGATGTAAGAGAAGAAGCTATCCCCGAGGATATGCTTGAGCTTGCAAACAAATACCGTACCGAGCTTGTTGAGCACATTGTTGAGCAGGACGAGGAATTAATGGAGAAATACTTCGAGGGTGAAGAGCCTACTACCGAACAGATGAAGAAGATTATCCGTAAGTCCACTATCGCTAACAGCATGGTGCCTATCTGCTGCGGTACTTCCTACAGAAACAAGGGCGTTCAGCCGCTTCTTGATGCTGTAGTTGAATATATGCCCGCTCCTACCGACGTTGAGGCTATCAAGGGTGTTAACCCTGATACCGATGAGGAAGAGGTAAGACATTCTTCTGACAGTGAGCCTTTCTCAGCGCTCGCATTCAAGATTGCTAC
>CAZNTP010000072.1:0-8891 GCA_964575985.1 uncultured Ruminococcus sp.
CGGGCGAAAAATTAATATTTGTCAGGCGTAACGAGTTCGACTCTCGTCAGCCTAAAAGGAGATAAAGCTATGAAAAAATTTTTAAAAGCCTTTTTTGGCGCTTTATTAAGCGTTATAATTTTAACTTCAACACTCATTTTAAATACATCTGCGGCAGGTACAATTATTTCTTTTAGTAAAAATACACTTACTGTCGGCGAAACACTTAGTGTTTCTGTTACAATCGATGCAGGCGCCGCAATGTACGGTGTAATGTGTTCTGTTAATTATGATAGCAGTGTTTTAGAATATAAATCCGGAGGCGGTGCAGGCGGTGCGGGTTCTGTAAGAATTGTTGAATCACCGTCAGGAGAGACCAAGGTTTCTTATACATTAACATTCTCAACAATTAAATCTGGTAGCTCTGCCGTTGCAGTTTCGGATGTAATTGTTAGTGTTCAAGGTGCAAACGGTTCTGAAGAAAAATCCCTTACAGGCGCATCTGCAAATGTAACAGTTAAGGATGTTACCTTATCTTCAAATGCTAACTTAAGCGCTCTTTCTTTGAGTGCAGGCACACTTTCACCGAAATTCAATCCCTCCACAACAACTTATACTGCAACAGTAAATAACTCGGTTACTAGCTGTAACATTTATGCTACTGCGGCAGATTCTGCGGCCAAGGTTGCAGTTTCAGGTGTTTCCGCACTAAAAATTGGTAAGAATATCCGTACTGTTACTGTTACTGCACCTAGTGGTGCTCAAAAAACTTACACCGTTACAATTAGCAGAAGTGCTGAAGAAAAGCCTGTTGCTTCTTCAACACCTTCTGAGGATAATAAGAATTTTACTGCCACCATAGAAGGTGTTGAGTATACTGTCGCCAAAGATATTTCCAATGTCAAATTATTTAAGGGCTTTACTGCTTCAACTGCAAAATATAATGAAGAGGATGTAGCGGTAGCTGTAGATGCAAATAATAATTATAAGCTTTATTATTTAAAGGCTCCGGACAGTAATGAATTAATACCTTATTGCTATGATGAAACCAATAAGCTTTTCACAAAGCTTGCATATTTCACTCAGGGTGAGAATACATATATTTATTCTGATTTTCCGGTCGACTTTAATGCCACAGACGAGTTTTACACAACTACTGCCAAAATTGACAATAATGATGTAAAATGCTTTGCCAATAATAATTCCTTGTATTCCGATTTCTATTATCTATATTGCTATTCTAATGGTGCCTACGGTTTTTATCGTTATGATACAATTGATAATGTATTGCAGAGATATCCCGAAATGGAAACCTTAGCTATTAAACCTGTTGAAAATGAAGAAACAGAAGAGAATGAGGAAAAGACAAAGGACAATTTAGTCACTCGTTTTGCCTCGCTGTCGGGTAATGCAAAAACACTCATTATTTCGTTTGTTTTACTTGTTTTATCAGGAATTGCTTTAATAGTTTTGCTTATAATTAAGCATATTAAAAATAAGGAATTTGATGAATTTTTGGATGACGACGAAATAATCGAAGAAAAAGCTTTTGACGATATTATCTTAGATAATTTTTCTATAAGCAATAAGGAACCGACTACTGATACCACAACAGATGAAGATATTGTTGAGGAAACCGAAGAGATAGCCACTGAATCTGAAATTATGGCAGAGGACACTCAATCAACTGAAAACTAAAATTAAAACCGATTGTCTTTAATAGCAATCGGTTTTTGTAATTAAAAAGAATAATTATTCATATTTTTAATTGGTGATTAATTTGGAAAATTTAAAAATATCTGTAATTATTTTAATTTCTCTTTCTGCACTTTTTATACTAATCTTTTCATTTTTAAGTAAAAAACCCCTAAAAATGCTTTTTTTAAATCTATTAATAGGTTTAACTGTTTTGGCTTTGATAAATCTTACTGAAAAATATTCGGGGGTAAAAATACCAATAAATATTTTTACTGTTGTGGGAAGCGGTGCATTTGGAATCCCCGCAATAATAGGGTTTCTAATTTTACCTTTAATATTTATATAATTAATGCTCGCAAATTCGAAGGATATATGATAAAATAAATTTGTTGAAAATAAAGGGGTGTTATAATGCTTCAGTTTATATACGGTAAAGCCTCGAGTGGAAAAACATATCGTGTAGTTGAAAAAATCAAAGAACTTTGTGAGAATAACAAACAGGCAATTCTTTTAGTGCCTGAACAGTTCACATTTGAGACCGAGCGCTTAATTCTTAAGGAGTTAGGTGATGATTTTTCGCTTAATGCTACAGTTCTTAGCTTTACAAGGCTTTGCGATGAGGTTGGCAGAAATGTAGGAGGAATTGCAGGCACTGTTTTAGGTGAAGCCGAAAAGGTAATTTTTATGAGCCGTGCATTAAATTCCTTAAAGGATGAGTTGAAGCTGTGGCGAAAATATGTAGGCTCAGTTAGCTTTGCAAAAACTATGCTTGATACCGTTGGCGAATTTAAAATTAACGCTTGCGGTAGTGATGCTTTGCTTGAGGCCGCCAATAATGTAGAAAACCCCACTCTTTCGGCAAAACTGAAAGAAATTTCTCTAATTTATAAGCAATTTGATTTACTTGTAGGCGAGAAGTTTATTGACCCTACTGATAGCTTGACAAAGCTGTATAACACATTAGAAAGCTATGATTTTTTTGGTGGAAAAACTGTTTTCATCGACTCCTTTAAAGGCTTTACAGGCCAACAGTTTAAAATTATTGAAAGAATTATTTCACAAGCCGAAAATGTATATATTGCTTTGACTGATGACCCCGAAAATGTGAAACCATTTGGTATATATACAAATATAAGAGCCGCCGCGGATAAAATCAGAAGATATGCAATTTCGTGCTCTAAAGAGGTTTCTGAGCCAATTGTTCTAAAGGAAACACACTTTAAGGGTAAGTTACTAAAAGCTGTTGAGGAATTAATGTCAGGTGGCAAAATTTCAGATTTACCTGATGACAGCAGTGTTGTTATTGCAAAGGAAACCGATATTTATGCGCAAGCAGAGTCAGCGGCCCGTATTATAAGAAGACTTGTTCGTGAAGAAAACTATCGCTACCGCGATTTTGTCATAATCGCGCGTGACAGTGAAGCCTGCGACGAAGCTGTTATTAATGCCTGTAAAAATAATAATATAAGTCTTTTTTACGATAACCGTATGCCGCTTTCTGCGTTTCCGTTTTCTGTGGCGGTTGATGCCGCAATATCTGCAATTAATTTGAATTCGGCAGATATTTTGCGCTTTAATAAAACGGGACTCGGTCTTCTTGAATATAGTGAAATTTTTCAGTTAGAGAACTATGTATATTTATGGAATATAGAAGGGGAGGACTGGCTTAAAAATTGGGAAATGGACCCCAGAGGATTTACAACCGACCCAATAGACCCAGAAGAATTATCACAAAAACTTGAGTTTTTGAATAATCTGAGAATTAAAGCAATTAAACCTATTCTTAATCTGAAACAACACTTTAATACAAATGCCAAAACAATGGTTACTGCAATTGTGAGCCTGTTTGATGAATGTGATTTTAAGAATTCTATTTTAAAGCTTGCAAGGGATAGCGAAAACGAAAAAACCGAGTTTAGCTTTGATATATTAAAATCTGCTTACGAACAGTATATAAATATTCTGAGCAGTATGGTACGTTGCTACGGTGAAATGCGAATTTCAGGTACCGAATTTGCAGAAAACTTAACTCTTTCTGTTTCTTTGGCGAGTGTTGGCGTAATTCCGCAAATGCTCGATCAGGTTACCTTTGGATCTGCGGATAGAATTCGTCCTTCCAGACCTAAAATTGCCTTTATTTTAGAAGCTAATCAGGGAATTTTTCCGCAAACCACTTCAAATAACGGTTTATTTAACATAATTGAACGCCGTAATCTAATTAACGCAGGGCTAAATGTTTCTGACAATTCGGTATATTCATATATTGATGAAGAATATTTGGTATATTGCAATGTTTGTTCTCCAAGCGAAAAGCTATTTATTTTCTACAGTGAGCAAACCGTTTCGGGAGAAGGCCTTGAGCCTTCATCATTTGTTACAAATGTATTGGACAAGCTACCTATAAAAGAAATCAGTTTTCTAAAGGGTGATTTAAATAAAAAGAATATCCCCGAAACCCCCAATACTGCATTCAGTGATTATTGTAAAGCCAAATTAATTAATCCCAACACCGCTCAAACTATTATTGAAGCCGTTAGGGGAACTAAAACAGAAGATGCCATAAATCACCTTAATAAGACTACTGCTACTTCGGTTAAAAAACTACATCCCGATGTGGCAAAAAAACTTTACGGCAACAATATTATGCTTTCTGCAACACGTTTTGACACCTTTAACCGTTGCAAGTTTTCTTACTTTTGCCGTTACGGTTTAGGCGCTAAAAAATTACAGCCTGCTGATTTTGATGTTATGCAAAGGGGTACCGTTGTTCACTTTGTATTAGAACAGTTAATAAACGAGCACGGTAATAATATTTCTGCTCTTACCGAAAGCGAGCTGGATGCGTTAACCGAAAAATATATCAATATGTATCTTGATAGCATAAGCGGTTACCGTAGTACCGAAAATGCGAGAACTAAATTCTTGGTGACCAGAATTTCTCGTTCTTTGAAAGAGGTAGTCCGTCATATAGCGGCTGAGCTTTCACAAAGTGAGTTTAAGCCTGTTGCGTGTGAGCTTAGTATTGGAATGAAAAATTCTGATATTACGGTTGAATTTCCGTTTGATAACGGCAGTATATCACTGATAGGCAGTATAGACCGTGTCGACGAATATAAAGGATATATCCGCATTATTGACTATAAAACGGGCTCTAAAACCTTTAAACTGCCTGATATACTCTTTGGACTAAATCTGCAAATGCTCATATACCTATATGCCGTAATACGCGGCAGAGGTCTTTCTGACAGCAATACCGCTGGTATTTTATATCAACCCTCCCGCCGAGATATAAACGACAACGGTATGGCAATGAACGGACTTTTACCTTTAGAGCCAGAGCTAATATTTGCTATGGATAAAAAGGGTGAGGGTGAGTTTGTTCCAAAGCTTTCTTTTAATAAGGATGGCTCGCTATCCAAAAGAAACACATCCTTTATTGAAAAGGAAAATTTTAGTGAGATTTTTGATTTAATTGAGCTTTTAATGAAAAAAACAGGTAACGAAATTACAGGCGGTGATATTTCGGTAACTCCTACGGACGGTAGGGATGCCGCGGCTTGTAAATACTGCGATTTTTCAACAATTTGCGGCTTTGGTGACGGTACACCCGAAAAAGTACCTGACCTTAATAACGACGAGGTATTTGAACAAATAAAGGAGGTGAAATCCCATGGCATTTAATCCCACCCCAGAACAAAAGCTTGCTATTTCTGAAAAGGGGAATATATTGGTTTCTGCGGCGGCAGGCTCGGGTAAGACTGCCGTTTTGGTTGAAAGGGTTATTTCGCGCCTGAGTGATGAAAAAAACGGCATTAGTGCCGACAGACTGTTAATTGTAACCTTTACAAATGCCGCAGCGGCAGAAATGCGCTCGCGAATTGAAAAAAGGCTTGACGAGGTTATTTCAGAAAACCCAGATAATATAAGCCTTATTTTACAAAAGCATCTTTTAGCATCCGCAAAAATCTGCACTATTGACTCTTTTTGTATTGATTTGGTGCGTGAAAATTTTGAAAAGCTTGGTATTGCGCCTGATTTCAAAGTAAGTGACGGAAATACATTGCTTTCTATTGACCAAAAGGTTTTATCAAAAATTATTAATCGCTATTTAGAGGAAGATAACCCAACCTTTAACGAGCTTTTAGATATTGTTGGCACTGAATTTGATGAACAAAGCTTTGCGGATTTTATTCTTGGAATATACAATTACAGCCGTCAACTGCCATTTCCTAAAAATTGGTTTAATTCTTTATGCGAGCCTTACGGCACATCGTTCGATGCGCAGAATTTGTGGTGGAAATATGCTTTTTCTGTTGCTGAAAAAACACTCAAAAGCGCTAAAGAATCATTAATTTATGCGACAGAACTATTATCCGTCTCTGAAAAGGCGTGTAGCGGCCTCAAGGAAAGCTTTTTGTCTTTTACCGATAATTTATCTAATCTTTACCAAAAGGCTACTGAGGGCGATTGGGACACCTTTTTCCGCGCTTTAGAAAGCTTTTCAGTTCCTTCACTGCCTACAGTTCGCGGTGTGGGTGATATTTTTGAAATTGCCGCCGCGAAGGATATTTATAAATCTATTCCAAAAAAGATGCTGTCTAGGCTTTCTAAAATATTTTTTGCGGATACTGATTTCATAAACGGTCAGTTTGCAAAGCTTTATGAGCCCCTAAAGCTATTAAGTGATATTCTGATTGAATTTGAAAGTGAATTATTTGAGGAATATACTAAAATTAATACCTACACCTTTCACAACACTGAACATTTGGCATTAAAGCTACTCTGCGAAGAAATAGACGGTGAAATAGTAATAAAGCCCGAAGCCGAAGAATTATTAGACCGCTTTGACGAGGTAATGGTTGACGAATATCAGGACACCAATGATTTACAAGACAAGCTATTTTACGTTTTGTCTGACAAGGAACGAAAGCTTTTTGTTGTTGGTGATGTTAAGCAAAGTATTTACGGCTTCAGAGGGGCAAACCCTGCAAACTTCTTGATTAAGAAGAATAGGTATATTCCTATATCTGATGCCCAAAATAATGAGCCTAAAAAAATAATTTTGGGCAACAACTTCCGTTGTAATCCTAAATCCTGTGAATTCATTAACTTTTTCTTTAGTAAATTTATGAATGAGCAAACGGGTGATATTGTTTATAACGAGGAAGAAATGCTCATTCCTGCGGCCCGCTATCCCGAAACAAAAACCGCTTCTACAGAGGTACATCTAATTTCCTCAAAGAGCAGTGAATTGCCGGCTATCGTGTTAGAGGGCAGGCGTATTGCCGAGTATATAAAATCGGTTATGGATGCGGGTGAGGTAATCCGTGAGGATGAAAATGCACTAAGAAACGCCCGTTATTCTGATTTTACTATTTTATTACGCTCTGCAAAATCTAAAGCACCCATAATAGCAGAAGAGCTTAGAAAGCAGGGTATACCTGTAAGCTATCATTCAGAAGAATTTATCGAAACAACCGAAATTTCTACATTTTTATCCTTACTAAAGGTAATAGATAATCCAAAATCCGATATTGATTTGCTATGCGTTTTAATGTCACCCATATTTGCGTTTACCCCCGAAGAAATGGCAGAAATGCGTATCGGGGATAGAAAAGGTGACATTTATAGCACGGTTATAACTGCGGCAGAAAAAGGAAATAACAAAGCTAAATTTTTTCTAAAAACTTTAGATGGCTACCGTTTGCTTGCAGTTACCAATACCTTACCAAAGCTAATTTCCACTTTGCTTTTAAAAAGCGGATATCTCGATATCGTTTCCGCATTTGAGGACGGTGCAAAACGCCGAAACAATCTTTTACTTTTGGCTAGTTATGCCGAGCAGTTCTCTGTCGACGGTGCGCTATCGTTATCCTCATTTTTAAAGCGGATCGAAAGACTATCCACAGGTTTAAAGGCGGCTTCGGTTTCTTCTATGGCGGACAGTGTGAGAATTATGAGTATTCACGCTTCAAAGGGACTACAGTTTCCGGTTTGTATTGTTGCAGATATCGGTACCGCTTTTAACGACAACGATGCCCGTAAGAGCGCAATTTATTCGACCGATTTAGGTTTGGGCTTTAAATATTTTGATGAAGAAGAAAAAACAAAGCTCACTACTGTAAGCCGTGAGGTAATGCTTGATTCGGTACGTTCTACTTGCCGTGAGGAAGAACTCAGACTTTTATATGTTGCAATGACGCGTACTCAGGATAAGCTTGTATTTATTGGCAGTTCTTCGGATATTTATAAAAAGGCAGATGAACTGAAATCATACCTTTTATCCTCAAATTATTTATTGGATTACGGTGTATTTTCAAGAACAAGTTCTTATCTTGAGTGGATAATTCTTTCCTTGTTACTTCATCCTGACGGAAGCGAATTAAGAGGTAATGGGCATAGCATATTGGTTTGCCCGACCGATAGCAGAATTGATGTAAAATTGTTAGACCACAGTGATATATCGGTCGTTTCGGGTAATGCTCACACCGAAATTGGTGTTGCCGATTTGGAATTATCAAAGCAAATTGCAGAAAACCTCAAATTCAAATATCCTTATGAGGATATACTCGAAATTGAATCAAAAGCCTCTGTTTCAAAGCTTGCAAACAGTGCAGAGTCTATGAAATTCGCTTTCACAGAAAGACCTGAATTTATGCTTGGCGGCGGTATTTCGGCATCGGGTAAGGGTACTGCTATGCATAAGGTTATGCAATTCTTTGACTTTAGTAAACACACTGACATTGATGATGAGCTTTCAAGACTTTATGAATGGCAATTTATAACCGAAACAGAATATGAATCTATAAATAAATCTGCCTTGCAAAAATTCTTTAAAAGTAGCGTTTTTAAGAGAATTTATGCATCTATTGATGTAAAACGCGAAATGCGTTTCTTAACCGAATTGCCTGTGCAAAAAATTGCACCTAAGCTTGACGAAAAATTCCGTAACGAAAAGATAATCGTTCAAGGCGCTGTTGATGTTTGCTTTGCAGAAGAGGATGGCATTGTAATTCTTGATTTTAAAACCGACAGGGTAGAGGATATTAATATTTTAGCCGATACCTACGGCGAGCAATTAAGTATTTATGCCAAGGCTTGTCAAAAGATTTATAAAAAGCCTGTTAAGGAAAAAATTATTTATTCTTTCTTTAAGGGCGAAGAAATTACTATTAAGTAAAAAAATGCAGTTCTAAAAGACTGCATTTCAGACT
>CAZNTP010000073.1:0-8769 GCA_964575985.1 uncultured Ruminococcus sp.
TCGGTTATAAGCCGCATATTATCTTGCTTAATAAATGCGATATTGCGGATAAAACCGTAACTGACGGTTGGGTTAAATACTATAAAAAACAAAATATTACCGCTATCCCTATTGACTGTAAATCGGGTAGGGGACTTTCATCCTTTAAGGACACCGTAAAAACAGTTTTGTCGGATAAGCTCGAAGCCTATAAAGCAAAGGGTATGGTTGGAAAGCCGCTCAGAGTTATGGTTGTGGGTATTCCCAACGTAGGAAAATCCTCATTCATAAACCGAATAGCAGGTAATACCAAGGCAAAGGTTGAAAACCGACCCGGAGTTACCCGCGGCAACCAATGGTTTACTATTGACAAGCAATTAGAGCTGCTTGATACCCCAGGTGTATTATGGCCAAAATTTGAAGACCAGACCGTTGGCGAGCATTTAGCCTTTACAGGCGCTGTTAAGGACCGAATTCTTGACACTGAGCTGCTCTCAATGCGTCTTCTCGAAAATTTAACCCAAAATTATAAAGATTTGCTCACCGCCCGCTACGGCGAGCTTGATTTCAGTCTTGACAGTTATGACCTTTTATGCCTTATAGGCAAAAAGCGGGGAATGGTTATCCGCGGGGGCGAAACCGATACCGAAAGGGCGGCTAATATGCTACTTGAAGAATACCGCAACTGTAAAATTGGTTTAATTTCACTTGAAAGGGCTGACGGTAATGCCTGATTTTTCAATAGAAAATAGTGTCTCCCAAAAGGGCTTTAAATATATCTGCGGTGTGGATGAAGCAGGCAGAGGACCGCTTGCAGGTCCTGTTTGCGCCGCGGCAGTAATACTGCCACCTGATACCGAGATTGAGGGGCTTAACGACTCTAAGAAGCTTAGCGAAAAAAAACGAGAGGCGCTTTTTGATGTGATTTGCGAAAAGGCGCTCTCTTACTGCGTGGCTTATGGAACACTTGAAGAAATAGAGAGCTTAAACATTCTTGAGGCTACCTTTCTTGCAATGAACCGAAGCATTGATGGACTTTCTATAAAGCCCGACTATGCGCTAATTGACGGTAACGCTATCCCTAAAGGAATCAAAATCCCTTGCGAAACGGTGGTTAAGGGAGATGCTAAATCGGCTTCAATTGCGGCGGCTTCAATACTTGCAAAGGTGAGCCGTGACCGCCTGCTTTTAGAGTATGACGAAAAGTACCCCGAGTACAACTTTAAAAAGCACAAGGGCTACGGCACTAAGGAGCACACCGACCTTATTTTAGAGTACGGTCCATCCCCCATACATAGAATGAGCTTTTTAAAAAAGCTATTGGGTAACAAAAAATGAATATAGGTTTTATTGGCAAAAGCGGTGAAGACAGAGTAGCCGCTTTTTTGCGTAGTAAAGGATATAAAGTTGTAAAGCGTAATTACAGCTGTCGCTTCGGTGAAATTGACATAATAGCAGAAATAAGTGAATATATTGTTTTTGTTGAGGTTAAAACCCGAAAAACCGATAGTTTGGTTTCAGGCGCCGATGCGGTGGATATAAGAAAGCAACAAAGGATTATGTTAACCGCGCAAGATTACATAGCAAAAACCGAATGTGAGCTTCAGCCCCGATTTGATGTGGCGGTAGTTACCGTTTCGAAAATGGCAGACGGAAGTGACAAGTATAGCCTCAATTATATAACAAATGCGTTTTGAGAGGTAAGGCCTTGAATTATTTTGACCTGCACTGTGACACCCCGTATGAATGTTACACTAAAAGTTTGGAGTTTTATGTAAACCGTCTTGCCGTTTCGGGCAAAAAGGGCGAGATTTTTAAATGTTGGACACAGACCTTTGCCCTTTGGATAAAGGACGATGCCGAAAACCCCTTTTGGCTTTACAAAAACATTCTTGATGATTTTAAACTAAAGCTTCAAAAAAAGCCGTGCAATCTTACCCCATTATTTGCTGTAGAGGGCGGTGCAGTGCTGGAGAATGACGCCGACCGCCTCTATATTTTAAAAGGCGACGGAGTAAAATTCTTAACTCTTACCTGGAACGGTGAAAATAATATTGCAGGCGGAAGTAAAACAGATAAGGGCCTTACAGATTTCGGCAAAACGGTAATAGCTAAAATGAATACCCTTAAAATAGGGTGCGACCTTTCTCACCTTAACGACAAAAGCTTTTTTGAGGCGATAAAATATGCCGAATTTCCGCTTGCCACACATTCAAATTGCAGAAAAATTTGCAGTCACCCAAGAAATCTTAATGATGAACAAATCCGTCTTATTTGCAGGTGTGGCGGCATTATAGGTCTTTGCTTTTACCCCGAGTTTTTAGGTGCCGATACTTTCCAAAAAATATATGAAAATATATATCATATATGCGATATGGGCTTCGAGAATAATATTGCCATTGGCTCTGATTTTGACGGCGCCGAGATGGACAGACGGCTTGACAATATATCAAAAATCCCCCATTTGTGCAGATTTTTAAAGCAAAAAGGGCTTGAAAGTGACCTGCTTAATAAAATTTTCTTCCAAAATGCAAATAATTATATTGCAAAGCTTAGATAAAAATTGTATTATATACTGTGTGTAGATGTTTAATATAGGGAGACATTAATATGAATTATATAAGTACAAGAGATAAATCTGTAAAGGTTTCTGCCGCAAAGGCAATAGCACAGGGAATCTCCACCGAGGGCGGTCTTTTTGTGCCCGACTGCTTCCCCAGCCTTGAAACTGCAGATTTTGAGGCCTTAATCGAAATGAATTATATAGAAAGAGCAAAATTTGTTCTTTCAAAATTCTTAAACGATTTTACCGAGGAAGAGGTTGACTACTGCGTTAAGGGCGCCTACACAGGCAGCTTTGACGGTGATCTGCCCGCTCCCATTTCACTTATAAATAAAAATGCAAATATTTTAGAGCTTTGGCACGGTCCTACCTGCGCATTTAAGGATTTAGCGTTACAGCTTCTTCCCTATTTGCTTACTACCTCTGCCAAAAAGGTGAATGACGGTAAAAAGACGGTTATTTTGGTTGCAACCTCGGGTGACACAGGCAAAGCCGCTCTTGAGGGCTTTAAGGATGTGCCCGATACAGAAATCCTTGTTTTCTACCCAAGTGAAGGTGTCAGCCCTATGCAGAAGCTGCAGATGGACTCTCAAAAGGGTGACAATGTTCACGTTTGCGCAATCAAAGGCAACTTTGACGATGCTCAGACAGGTGTTAAAAAGATTTTCACCGACAATGCTGTTAAGGCTAGCCTTGCAGAAAACAATATGCTTTTCTCTTCGGCTAACTCAATTAACTGGGGAAGACTAGCCCCTCAGATAGTTTATTATGTATCGGCTTATTGCGACCTTTTAGCGCGAGAGCATGAGAGAGTGGAAAACGGCTTTAACATTGTCGTTCCCACAGGTAATTTCGGTAATATTTTAGCAGCTTTCTATGCTAAGAAAATGGGTGTGCCCGTAAATCGCCTTATCTGTGCTTCAAATTCAAATAACGTACTTACCGATTTTATAAAAACTGGTACTTATGACCGCAACCGTAGCTTCTATACCACAATTTCACCCTCAATGGATATTTTAATTTCTTCTAACCTTGAAAGAATGTTATTCGAGCTATCGGGTAATAATGATAAGGAGGTAGCAGAATTACAAAACAGTCTTTCAGTAAACGGCACATTTACCGTAAGTGAAGAAATTAAAACAAAAATGAATGAGCTTTTCTGGGCAGGCTGTTGTGATGACAAGGCAACCCTTGAGACTATAGGCAAGTATTTCAGTGAATACAGCTATCTTTGTGATACCCACACCGCTGTAGCCATGAATGTTTATGAGCAATATATTTCCGCTACGGGTGACGACAGACCCACAGTTATAGCCTCTACCGCTTCACCATATAAATTTGCTAAAAGCGTGCTTTCTGCTGTGTCGGAAAGACAGGGCAACAGCGAATTTGATACTGTACGGGTGCTGAGTGAAGTAACAAACACAGAAATACCTAAGCCCCTTTTGGCGCTTGAAAATGCCGAGGTTCGCTTTAAGGATATCTGCGAAAAGGATAATATGCTGTCAGCAGTTTACAGTGCCCTTAAAATCGATTAAAAAAAGGGATATCCTAAAATTAGGATATCCCTTAAATTACGGTTTCTGCTTACTTCGCTTTAAAGGTGTCACAGCAGGTGTCCTTAGCGGAAGTGGCAGAGCCGTTGCCGACTTGAATTCTGCCTGCGCTACACATATCGTTTTCTGCGTGGTATACACAGTTTTTTACATTACAAGCTACGCAAGCCTGTGTTTCGCATGAATTATTCATTTAAAATCAAGTCCTTTCTGACCTTGTGGTCCTTAATATCTTTTTCAATTATTTTAAAATTATTCAAAGAAAGGAGGAAAAACCGTGAGCATTTTTGCAATTTCCGATTTGCATTTGTCCTTTGGTACCGATAAACCTATGGATGTTTTCTACGGTTGGAATAACTACACCGACAAAATAAAGTCTAATTGGCTAAGACTCGTAAAGGAAGATGACACCGTAATTTTAGCGGGTGATTTCAGTTGGGCGCTTAAAACCGAGGAGTCTTTAAACGATTTTAAATTTTTAGAAAGTCTCCCAGGCAAAAAACTGCTGATTAAAGGCAACCACGACCTTTGGTGGAGTACTGCAAAAAAACTGCGTGAATTTTGGAGTGAGAACGGTATTTCCTCTGTAGATATTGTTTTTAATAACTGCGCTGTGGTAGAAGGCTATGCGGTAGCCGGTACACGCGGCTGGTTTTATGACGAAAAGGGCACCGCAAAGGTTAAAATGCGGGAGGCGGGCAGACTTGAAGCCTCGCTTAAAGCGGCAAAGGAGACAGGACTTCCCATTCTCACATTTCTTCATTATCCGCCCGTTTACAACGGCTCGGTCTGTGAGGAAATTTTCGAGGTGCTTAAAAAGCATAATATTAAAAAGGTTTACCACGGACATATCCACGGTACAGGTCTTAATAATGTGATAAAGGAATATGACGGTATAGAATTTAAGCTATTATCGTGCGATTGCATTGATTTTACGCCCCTTTTAATAGTATGATTTATATATAATTGCTAAATTTATTATTTTTGATAAAAATTGCTGGAAAATTTTAAATTTATATGCTATAATATCAGCAACTATGTAAAATGAGTGAGTTATATATTCTCACTGTTATACGGAGGTAAAATAAAAAATGAGTTTGAAAGAAACAAAAAAGGTTGCTACTAACAGATACGAGCTTGAAATTCTCGTTGACGGCGAAAGATTTCGCGAGGCTATAAAGACCGCCTACAAGCAGAACGCTAAGAAAATAAATGTTCCCGGTTTTAGAAAGGGCAAGGCTCCTTTAAGCTATGTTGAAACCTATTACGGCAGTGAAATCTTCTTTGAAGATGCACTCAACCTTATCTACAGCGATGTTGTTGAGGAGGCTATAAACGAATCAGGTCTTAAGGTTATTAACGATAAGATGGATTTCGATATGGTTTCTATCTCTAAAGAAGACGGTGTTGACTTTAAGGTTACCCTTACCACCTATCCCGAAATCGAGCTTGGCGAGTACAAGGGTCTTAAGGCTGAAAAGGTTATTGCTAAGGTTGAGGACAGCGAGGTTGACGCTCAGATTACCGCTATGGCAGACCGCAACGCACGTATGATTGCAGTTGAAGATAGAGCCGCTCAGCTCGGCGATACCGCTGTTATCGACTTTGAAGGCTTCTGCGACGGCGTAGCTTTTGACGGCGGCAAGGCAGAGGGACACAATCTTGAGCTCGGCTCAGGTCAGTTTATCCCCGGCTTTGAAGATCAGATTGTAGGTCACAATATCGGTGAAGAGTTTGACGTTAACGTTACCTTCCCCGAAGAATACGGTGCTAAGGAGCTTGCAGGCAAAGAGGCCGTATTCAAGATTACGCTTCACGAATTAAAGGTTCGCGAGCTTCCCGAAATTGATGATGAGTTCGCTAAAGACGTAAGCGAATTTGATACACTTGACGAGTTAAAGGCAGACCTTAAGGCAAAGGCTTTAGACCGCAAGACCAAGGCCGCTGAGGAAGAGGTTGAAAATGACCTTGTAGGGCAGATTGTTGATAGCATTAAGGGTGAAATTCCCGAGGCTATGTATGAAAATCAGCTTAACCAGAGCGTTGAGCAGTTTGCTTACCGTTTACAGTCACAGGGTCTTGACCTGCAGACATATCTTAAGTACACCAACGCTAATATTGACGATTTCAAGGCTTCATTCCGTCCCCAAGCTGAGAGTCAGGTTAAGTTCAGACTTGCTCTTGAAAAGATTGTAGAGCTTGAGAAGATTGAGGCTACTGAGGAAGAAATCGCCGAGCAGATTGAAAAGATGGCTAAGGATTACGGTATGGAAGCTGAGCAGATTAAGGCTGCTGTTCCTACCGAAGAAATCGCTAAGGATTTAGCAGTTGGCAAGGCTATCGACTTTATTAAGGAAAATGCGGTAATTACAGAGGTTGAGGCTAAAACCGAAAAGGCAGAGGAAAAGAATCCCGCAGCTAAAAAGCCTGCTGCTAAGAAGACGACCGCCGCTAAGAAAACTACAGCCAAAAAGGCTGAGGAAAAAACAGAAGACGCTGAATAATTGATTACAATCAGTTTTAGCTGTCAATAATATAGGGGCTGTCTCAATAATAAATTTGTTTGAGGCGGTCCCTTTGTGTTTAATTAAGAATGAAAAATGAAGAATGAAGAATTACGGTGTTTTGGCTTGCCAAAACATATATAATTCGTGTAGCTACGCTACACACCGCAATTTTTCACTATTCATCATTCATCATTAATTATTCATTAATAATTTTTAAAAAGGAGTAATTACTATGGATATGACTATGATACCTTATGTTATTGAACAAACAGGAAGAGGCGAACGCTCTTATGATATTTTCTCCCGACTGCTTAATGACAGAATTATTATGCTTAACGACCAAGTGGACAATGCGAGTGCCAGCGTAATTATAGCTCAGCTTTTATATCTTGAGGGTCAGGACCCCGAGAAAGATATCAGCTTTTACATTAACAGCCCCGGCGGCTCTGTAAGTGCAGGTATGGCTATTTACGATACTATGCAGTACATTAAGTGCGATGTAAGCACCATTTGTATGGGTATGGCGGCAAGTATGGGTGCTTTCCTTTTGGCCGCAGGTGCTAAGGGTAAGCGTTTGGCACTTCCTAACAGTGAAATTATGATTCATCAGCCCTTAGGTCAGGCTCAGGGTCAGGCAACAGACATACTTATTCACGCAAGCCACATTGAAAAGACAAGAGCCAACCTCAATAGAATTCTTGCAGAAAACACAGGCAAACCCCTTGATGTTATCGCAAGAGATACCGAAAGAGATAACTTTATGTCGGCAGCCCAGGCCGCCGAGTACGGTCTTATTGACAAGGTTATTACAAAGAGATAAGAGGTAATGTAATGCCTAATAAAGAGAAAGAAATTTGTTGTTCCTTTTGCGGTAAAAGTCAGGATGAGGTAACCCGACTTGTTGAGGGACCGGGCGTTTATATATGTGATAACTGCATTGAATTTTGCAGTACACTGCTTTTTGATGACGAGCTGACCGCAAAGCAAAAAAAGAAAACCAAAAAAGAACCCGAATTTGTGCTTCCGAAGCCACAGGAAATTAAGGCTCAGCTTGACCAATATGTAATCGGTCAGGATGAGGCTAAAAAAACCCTATCGGTTGCGGTTTATAACCACTATAAACGAATCTTCAAAGCCGCTGACAACGATGTTGAGCTTAGCAAAAGCAATGTGCTGATGTTAGGTCCTACAGGTGTCGGCAAAACCCTGCTTGCGCAAACCTTGGCTAAAAGCCTTGACGTGCCGATTGCCATAACCGATGCTACAACCCTTACAGAAGCTGGTTATGTGGGTGAAGATGTTGAAAATATTCTGCTTCGCCTTATCCAAGCGGCAGACTATGACATTGAAAAGGCAGAGCGCGGCATTATCTATGTAGATGAAATAGATAAAATTGCCCGCAAGAGTGAGAACGCATCTATCACACGTGATGTCAGCGGCGAGGGTGTGCAACAAGCACTGCTCAAAATTTTAGAGGGCACCGTTTCAAATGTTCCACCTCAGGGCGGCAGAAAGCATCCTCAGCAGGACTTTATTCAGATTGACACCACCAATATCCTCTTTATCTGTGCAGGCGCTTTTGACGGTATTGAAAAGGTTATCGAAAAGCGTATAGGCGGCAGCAGTCTCGGCTTTGGTGCAGATGTAAAATCGCCCAAAAGCATAGAGGCAGAGGCTCTTACGGTTAACGCTACCCACCAAGACCTTGTGAAATTCGGTCTTATCCCCGAGCTTGTGGGCAGACTACCTGTTATAACCGCACTCAAAGGTATGGATAAGGAAACCCTTATCCGCATTATGACCGAGCCTAAAAATTCGATTATAAAGCAGTATAAAGCCCTTTTCGCGCTTGACGGTATTGAGCTTGAATTCACAGATACCGCTATGGAAAAAATTGCCGATATGACGGTTGAACGCAAAACAGGCGCCAGAGGTCTTCGCTCTATAATTGAGGGTGTGCTACAGCGTTTTATGTTTGAAGCGCCGTCCGACAGCACTATAAAGAAAATCACCATAACCGAAGAAACGGTTAGCGGCGGAGAAGCTTTAATAGAACGATAATATTTAACCCGTAGGAGACACTTAAAAAGTGTCTCCTACATTTTTATCGGTTCTATTGTAAATGTTGGGGTGTCATTGCGAGGAACGAAGTAACGAAGCAATC
>CAZNTP010000074.1:0-8642 GCA_964575985.1 uncultured Ruminococcus sp.
AATGATTCGTGACCGAAAGAGTCTGCGAAGATAATATCACAGCCGTCAACCTCTATAAGTTCAACAGCAGCATCATAGCAGTCCTTAGATTCAGGAATCTGGGTCTTCTGAGCATACTTAACGCCCATTGCATCACAAGCAGCTTTTGCAGCGTCCATGAAGTTCTTGTCATAGGTTGACTGCTCATCGTGTAAGAAGATGAAACCAACCTTAACATCAGCAGCGGCATCTTTATCAGCATCAGATGATGTTGTAGCTGCGCCGCATCCGGCAAATGCAAAAAGCATTACCAGAGACATAACAATTGCGAGTAACTTTTTCATTTTAAAAATCTCCTCTTTTTTAATTTATGTAAATTTTAATTACATACAGATTAATGTTTATCGAACCTACGGTTCGAATGAAAAATAAATGATGAATAATGAATAATTATGGTGTTTCACTTTACGAAACAATTATATATAAGTTTTGGCAAAGCCAAAACACATAAATTTTCCACTATTCATTATTCATTAACCGTTTAACGCAGTTAAACGGTATTATTTGCGGAATGTAAGCTCTGTATCACTCATACTTTCAACTATAGCCAAGGACTCAACCCTTATACCCTGCGCTCTTAAATTGTCGCCGCCCTGCTGAAAGCCTTTTTCTATCGCACAGGAGCAACCGACAACCTCAGCACCTGCCTGTCCCACAATATCAATAAGACCTAAAAGCGCCTTGCCGTTGGCAAGGAAATCGTCAACTATAAGAATTTTATCGTCAGACGCTAAATGCTCCTTAGCGACTACAACTGTATAATCAGTACCGTGTGTGTAGGAATGAACTACTGTGCTATAAACCTCACCGCCGAGATTTTTGCTCTTGTTTTTCTTGGCAAAAACCATTGGAACATGCATTGCAACCGCCGCACCCATAGCAATGGCTATGCCCGAGGTTTCAATGGTGAGTATTTTATTGACACCGCTGTCCTTAAACAGTCGGGCGATTTCTTCGCCCATTTCCATCATAAAATCGGCATCTATTCTGTGGTTAAGAAAACTGCCAACCTTTAGTATATTACCCGGAAGAACCTGTCCTTCCTTTAGAATCTTCTCTTCAAGAGCCTTCACGGCCTGCCCTCCCCGAATAATAAAATCCTATTTTACATACAGATATGTTAACACAATATATGACATTTGTCAACAAAAAACACACTATATAATGGTTTATCCGTCAAGTTTTTCAAACAACTCGATTGCCTCGTCAAGACTCTCGTATTCCGCCGTCATTAAAGCCTTAACCTCACGGTCAAAATCGGCTAAATCGGGAACGCCTATACATTTCATTCCCGCACTGTAACCTGCCCTTATTCCGTTGGCGGAATCCTCAAATATGTAACAGTCACAAGGCTTCACTCCAAGCCTTTTTGCCGCAAGCAAGAAAACATCGGGCGCGGGCTTGCCGTTTTTAACATCGTGACTGCCTGCAATTGCTCCAAAATAATCCGTTACGCCCACCTCATTTAGATGGTGCTCTATTGTGGCTGTGGACGAGCCCGAAGCAAGTCCTATTTTAACCCCTCTCGCCTTTAGATAATCCAAAAGTTCCTTTGCGCCCTTTTTAAGCCTTAGTTTGCCGTTTTCCCTTATATACTCCCTTACATCCAACTTGAATTTTGGTATATCAAGGCTTGGAAAATGCTCTTTAAGGTAGCCTGTCCACCCCGTTTCATTCATACCGCAAACATTATAAATGTGGTCACCCACACCCTTAATCCCCTGCAAAGCACCCGCATTTTCCCACGCAGGCACGCAGATTTTTTGGGTATCAAGCAGAGTGCCGTCCATATCAAAAATCACACTATACATACAACTCACCTAAGCACAAAAAGCCGATTTAAAAATCGGCTTTTAATATTATTCGTCAAAAAGCGGTGTGGAAAAATACCTCTCGGCTGTGTCGGGAAGAATTGTAACCACCGTTTTACCTTTTCCTAATTTTTTAGCAAGCTTTAATGCCGCCGCCACATTAGTACCGCTACTGATACCGCACATAATACCCTCTTTAGCGGCTAAATCCTTAGAAGCCTTTATGGCCTCCTCGTCCTTAATGATGCAGACATCATCATAAATTTCGGTATTTAAAATATCTGGGATAAGGCCGTCACCTATTCCCATCTGAATATGTGTGCCAATTGAGCCACCCGATAAAATTGCGGCATTCTCGGGCTCAACCGCCCAAATAGTCATATCGGGGTTTTGCTTCTTCAAGGTTTCACCTATACCCGTAATGGTGCCACCCGTGCCTATACCTGAGCAGAAGCCGTGAATAGCGCCGCCCACCTGTTCTAGTATTTCGGCACCTGTGCCTGTGCGCTGAATTTCGGGGTTAGCAGGGTTTTCAAACTGTTGGGGTACAAATACATTTGGGTTTTCTGCCTTCATTTTGAGCGCCAACTCCAAGCACTCCTCAATACAAAGACCTATATTGCCCGCATCGTGCACCAAAATAACCTCTGCACCGTAGTGGCGCACAAGCTTTCTGCGCTCCTCACTTACAGAGTCAGGCATAATTATTTTAACCTGAAGACCCTTAACCGCTCCCACAAGAGCCAGACCTATTCCCTGATTACCGCTTGTTGGCTCAACAATTACGGTATCGGAATTTATAAGCCCTTTTTTCTCGGCATCAAGTATCATATTATAAGCCGTTCTGGTTTTTATAGAGCCGCCGACATTAAGCCCCTCAAACTTAACGAGTATCTCGGCGCTGTCCTCATCCACCATATTATTAAGCTTTATAATTGGGGTGTTGCCCATCGCCTCTAATATATTATTGCAAATCATATCAGTATCTATAGCCGCCTTATCAGAATTTTTTAAGTGTATTATTTAATAAGCTTCAGGTAATCTTCGCCCTTATCTATGTAAATATCCGAAGCGTTTTTTAATTTATCATGGTCGAAGGTGTGGCAGTCATAAATGCCAACCGTTAAAAAGCCTGCATTTTTTGCAGTGGTAAGCGCTACTGCCGAATCCTCAAAAACACAGGTGTTTTCGAGCTTTGCACCTAATTTTTCGAGCGCATAAAGAAAAACATCGGGCTCTTCCTTGCCTTTGCCAACATCCGCACAGGACACAAACATATCTATATAATCATACAGTCCGCAATGCTCTGCGGCGTGTTTAATAAGATTTGGCGCTGTAGCCGATGCCACACACATTGGAACACCCTTTGCTTTTAAATAACCCAGATATTCACGGGCACCGCTTTTAAGGGTGACCTGCTCACGATAAAAGCGTTCGGTAATATCACTTGCAACATCGTGAAGCTGTTTTCCGTTTTCACCCAAATTGTAATTTTGGTGTATCATTTCCATACCGTCACGCAAGAGCATGGTGCGAATGGCCTTATCGTCCTCTTTGCTCGGGCGAAAGCCTGCCCCTTTACCGAATCTGAGTCCTAATTCCTCCCAGGTAATTTCCCAAAGACAAAGGGAGTCTATAAGGGTGCCATCCATATCAAAAATAGCTGCTTTAATATCCATTATATTCACATCCGACAAATTCTGTTAACCTATTTATTTTACACATTAAACATAGTAATGTCAATCGAATTAAGGCTAAATAATTCCAAAAAGTAACAAACCTATGGTATTTATAGCAAAATTGGCAAACATATGCACAAGCCATGAGGTGTAAATATTTTCGCTTTTTGAATTTAAATAATTAAATATAAGTCCGCCCGCAAAAAGCCCTGCCATAGCCAAAACAAAAAGTACGGGCGAGAACCAACCCGTCATCATGGCAATATGATAAAGAGCAAATACCGCGGCACTGAAAATATATGCTAAATTTTCATTCCACACCTTTTTAAGACCCAAAAACACAAATCCCCTGAAAAAGAATTCTTCTAACAGAGAATTTACAAAAGATATATAAAGCGCAACAAAAATGAAATTTTCCCGTGTTACCCCCGCATTACCTGTAAGTGACTCGGTGATAGATGAAAATGAAAAAATATTTTACAATGGTTAAAGCCCGCAATTGATTATTAAATTTAAATATGTTAAAATAATCCATGAAAGGTTGTGGTTTTTTGAATATACTTCATATGAAATATGCCGCCTGTGTTGCAAAGACAGGCTCTCTGGCAAAGGCAAGCGAAAAACTGCTTATTGCGGTGCCTAACATCAGCCGCTCTATAAAGGAGCTTGAGGCCGATATCGGCATTACTATTTTCGAACGCACCAACAAGGGTATGGAGCTTACCCCTGACGGTGAGGAATTTATAAACTATGCCAACGGAATTTTAGGACAAATTAATCAGCTTGATAAATTTTATAAGGACGGCTCGCCTAAAAAACAACGTTTTTCGGTATCGGTGCCCCGCGCCTGCTATATTTCTGAGGCATTTACCGAATTTTCAAAATCACTCTCACACGATGCCGCCGAGATTTTTTACAAGGAAACCAACTCCCAGCGCACAATAACCAATATACTTAACCACGACTACAAGCTTGGCATTATTCGATATGCCGAAAATTACGATAAATATTTCAGCGCTATGCTCCAAGAAAACGGTCTTACCTTTGAAACTGTCACCGAGTTTTCCTACCTGCTTCTTATGAGCCGCGAAAACCCCCTTGCCCGCAAAGAAAAAATCACCTATAAGGACCTTACTGAATATATTGAAATTGCCCACGCCGACCCCTATGTTCCCTCAATGCCGCTCGCAAAGGTTATAAAAGAGGAACTACCCGATAACATTGAGCGCAGAATTTTTATATTTGAAAGGGCAAGCCAGTTTGACCTTTTATCTAAAAACAGTGAAACATTTATGTGGGTATCCCCTGTGCCCGATGCACTTATTGACCGCTATGGCTTAGTACAGAAAAAATGCGTAGATAACCGCAAAATCTACCGCGATGTTTTAATCTACCGAAACGGCTATAAGCTTACCGACCTTGACCGCCGCTTTATTGCAGAATTAAAGGAAGCAAGGGACAAATACCTATAAAAGCCTTGCTCGCCTTATCAAAAACGATAAGGCGAGTAAACATTTTAAGAATTCTTTTTTTCGAAACGTTTTGTTAAAATAATGACAAAGTTGAGAGTAAGAGATAACTTTAGTTTTATAATAAATCAAATTCCAAATCAGGAGGAAGAAAATGGAAAACGCAAAACGCACTATTGTTGATAGTGTTGAAAGGCTTGAAGAAGCCATTCTCAGCACAAGAAAAGCTCAACAAATTTTCGCAACCTATACTCAGAAGCAGGTAGACAAAATCTTTTTAGCCGCCGCCTCTGCCGCTAACAAGGCAAGAATACCGCTGGCTAAAATGGCTGTAGAAGAAACAGGTATGGGCGTTGTAGAAGATAAGGTTATAAAGAACAACTATGCCGCCGAATACATCTACAATGCTTATAAGGACACCAAAACCTGCGGTGTTATTGAAGAAGACAAGGCTTTCGGCACAAAGAAGATTGCCGAGCCTATCGGTGTAATTGCGGCAGTAATCCCCACAACCAACCCTACATCTACCGCAATTTTTAAGTGCTTACTCGCTCTTAAAACCCGAAATGCTATAATTATTTCACCCCATCCGCGCGCTAAAGAAAGCACAATTGCCGCCGCAAAGCTAGTACTCCAAGCAGCAGTAGCCGCAGGTGCGCCCGAGGGCATTATTAACTGGATTGATGTGCCTAGCCTTGATATGACCAACACCATTATGAAGGAAGCCGACATTATATTGGCTACAGGCGGTCCAGGTATGGTTAAGGCCGCATATTCAAGCGGAAAGCCCGCCTTGGGCGTAGGTGCAGGTAACACCCCCGCTATTATTGACAGCAGTGCTGACATTCTTTTAGCGGTAAACTCAATCATACACTCCAAAACCTTTGATAACGGTATGATTTGCGCATCCGAGCAGTCTGTTATAATAATGGAAGATATTTATGACGCAGTAAAAAAGGAATTTGCAACACGCGGATGCTATCTGCTAAATGCAGATGAAACCGAAAAGGTACGTAAGACCATTATTATAAACGGTGCTTTAAACGCTAAAATCGTAGGTCAAAAGGCAGTAAAGATTGCCGAGCTTGCAGGCGTTAGCGTACCCGAGGGCACTAAAATCCTTATAGGCGAGGTTGAAAGCGTAGAGCTTAACGAGGAGTTTGCTCACGAAAAGCTAAGCCCTGTGCTTGCTATGTATAAAGCAAAGAATTTTGAGGATGCGCTCTCTAAAGCCGAGCACCTTATTGCCGATGGCGGCTACGGTCACACCTCTTCCATTTACCTTAACGAAGTGACCGAGCGAGGCAAGCTCGACGAATTCGCCGCTCGTATGAAAACCTGCCGTATACTCGTTAACACCCCGTCCTCACACGGCGGTATCGGCGATCTTTATAACTTTAAATTAGCTCCCTCTCTGACACTCGGTTGCGGCTCTTGGGGCGGTAACAGTGTTTCAGAAAACGTTGGTGTTAAGCATCTATTAAATATTAAAACAGTAGCAGAAAGAAGGGAAAATATGCTTTGGTTCAGAGCACCCGAAAAGGTATATATTAAAAAAGGCTGTCTGCCCGTAGCACTCGATGAACTCAGAACAGTTCGCGGCTCTAAAAAAGCATTTATCGTAACCGATAATTTCCTCTATGAGAACGGCTACACCAAGGCAATCACCGAAAAGCTAGACGAAATGGGCATTGCCCACACCACATTCTTTGATGTTCAGCCCGACCCCACCCTTAAAAATGCTAAGGATGGCGCGGCTCAGATGGCGGCATTTAAGCCCGATACCATCATCGCTTTAGGCGGCGGTAGCGCTATGGACGCAGCTAAGATTATGTGGGTGCTTTATGAACACCCCGAGGCCAACTTTATGGATATGGCAATGCGCTTTATTGATATCCGTAAGCGTGTTTACACCTTCCCCAAAATGGGCGAAAAGGCATACTTTATCGCAGTTCCTACCTCTGCAGGTACAGGTAGTGAGGTAACCCCCTTTGCAGTTATTACCGACGAGCAGACAGGCGTTAAATACCCCCTTGCTGACTACGAATTACTGCCTAATATGGCAATTATCGACACCGATTTCCATATGTCTGCACCTAAGGGTCTTACCGCAGCATCGGGTATAGATGCCGTAACCCACGCAGTTGAGGCTTATGCCGCAATGCTTGCTACCGATTATACCGACGGTTTAGCTTTAGGCGCACTTAAAAATATCTTCAAGTATCTCCCCCGCGCTTATGAAAACGGCCAGACCGATATAGAAGCCCGTGAGAAAATGGCTAATGCCGCAACAATGGCAGGTATGGCATTTGCAAATGCGTTCCTCGGTGTTTGTCACTCTATGGCACATAAATTAGGTGCTTTCCACCATCTGCCCCACGGCGTTGCAAACGCGCTTATGATTGAGGAGGTTTTGCGCTTCAACGCAAGCGAGGCTCCTCAAAAAATGGGTACCTTCTCTCAGTATGACCACCCACACACCTTAGCGCGTTATGCCGAAATTGCCGACCATTTGGGACTTGGCGGCAAGACAGACGAGGAAAAGCTCGAAAACCTTATTAAAGCTATAAATGACCTTAAGACCCAAGTTGGCATTAAGGAAACCATTAAAGATTACGGTATTGACGAAAAGGACTTCCTCTCCAGACTTGACGATATGGTAGAGCAGGCATTTGACGACCAGTGCACAGGCGCTAACCCCCGTTACCCCTTAATGAGCGAGATTAAGCAGATGTACCTTAACGCTTATTACGGCAAGCATTTTGTTGAACCTGAAATGCCTAATAAGGAGGATAAGTAATATGAAACTTGACAACGTAATTTCTGTAAGACTTCATAAAACAATCTACCGCGACGGCGACAGGTGTATTAAGGTTTTTGACTCTGATTACTCAAAGGCAGACGTTTTAAACGAAGCCTTAAATCAGGCAAGAATTGAGGAAACAGGTCTTAATATCCCCAAAATTTTAGAGGTAACAAGAATTGACGGCAAGTGGGCTATCGTTTTGGAGTATATCGAGGGCAAAACCTTAGCCGAGCTTATGGATGAGGACAGCAAAAATATTGATAAGTATTTAGAACTGCTTGTTGATTTGCAAATCGAGGTACAGTCCAAAACCTGCGGTCAGCTTCAAAAGCTTAAAGACAAAATGAATCGCAAGATAAGCGAATCCTCGCTTGATGCCACCACCCGTTACGAGCTACACACTCGCCTTGAGGGTATGCCAAAGCATAAAAAGGTTTGCCACGGCGATTTCAACCCCTCTAACATCATCATCTCAGAGAACGGCACCCCCTATATTATAGACTGGAACCACGCAACACAGGGTAATGCTTCGGCGGATATTGCAAGAACCTATCTGCTATTCTGCCTTGAAGGTAAAACCGACATTGCAAACAAATATCTCGATTTGTTCTGCAAAAAGAGTGACACTGCAAAGCAGTATGTGCAGAAATGGATGCCCATTGTAGCCGCTTCACAGTCGGTTAAGGGCAATGAGCACGAACGCGAATTCCTGCTTCGTTGGGTAGACGTTGTAGATTACGAATAATTCTTTCTCAACAACTGAAAATTTTTAGTGCGTGGGGCTTCGCCCACGCCCCATAGGGCAGTATTTCCTTAAAAATGTGAAATTTAGGCACAA
>CAZNTP010000075.1:0-8490 GCA_964575985.1 uncultured Ruminococcus sp.
AAAACGCAGAAAAAGCCCAGTGAAAACTGGACTTTTTCGACAGTCTGAACGGAGTGTGACACACTCCGTTTTTACTATTCTAATATTTAACACTGTTTTATAAGCCTTATATAAAATTCAACCGCTTTTTTAACCGTTTCAACACGGATTTTTTCATTATTACCATGGATTGAGGCGCGTTCCTCGCTTGTAAGGTCCATTGCAGAAAATCTGTAAACCTTATCAGAAATTCTGCCGTAATGACGGCTGTCAGAGCACTGCACCATAAGATAGGGGGATACAATACATCCTTTCCAGGTGGAAGCCACCGCGCTTGCCACCTTGTCCCAAGCCTCACAATACGGCACTGAAATTCGGCTTGGATTCATACCGTTTATAAGTTTAATGTCAATTCTGTCATTATCTACTGTCTTTTTAAGGTATTCCAAAGCAGTATCAATATTATCCTCGGGATTGAGGCGCATATTCGAAACTAAAGTAGCCTTCGGCGGAATTACATTTTCGGCATCACTGCCCTGTGCTTTAGTAAAGCCCACGGTTGTGCGCATAAGCGCATTAAGCTCTCCACCGCTCTTTTTACATATAAGGTCGAGCACCCACCCAAATGCCCAAAGATTTGCAAAAATCATACGGTAAAGAAAAGTGGAGTGTCTTCCCAAGGTATCAAACATTTCGGCAACGGGCTTTGTAAGGTGCGACTTAAAGGGATTTTCCTCTAGCTTAATGCAAGCTCTCGATAGCTCAACCAAAGGTGTATGAGGCTTTGGTGCGGACGCGTGACCGCCCGCCGATTTGCAGGAATATTCTACATTCATCATACCCTTTTCAGCAATACCTATAAGACCGCAAGCGGCTTTTACACCAGGGAAAACATTTTCGACCACAGCGCCGCCCTCGTCAACAACCAAGGCGGGTACAATGCCGTTTTGCTCAAAGTAATCAACGATATTAACGGCGCCCTTGCCGTTAACCTCTTCTCCACCCGAAAAAGCAAAATAAATATCATTTTCGGGAACAAAGCCCTCAGCTATAAGGCAGTCAGCAGAATAAAGCACACCGTTAAAGGTAGCCTTAGTGTCAAGCGTACCTCTGCCCCAAATAACACCGTCCTCTAAAATAGCCTCAAAGGCGGGCTTATCCCAAGCGCTTTCAAGCACAGGCACAACATCATAATGGGCCATTAAAACAGTAGGCTCGTTATGATTTTTGCCCTCCCACTTGAAAAGCAAAGCGCGGTCAGGCAGTTCCTCAAATTTACAGGCACTAAAAACATTTGGATAAAGGTAAGGCAGTTTTGCAATAAGCTTCTCAAACTCGCCGTCATCCTCAAGCGAGCTGTCACTGTAGGAAATGGTTTTACAGCGCACAAGCTCACGCAAATTCTCTACCGCCCTATCCCCGTCAAACTTTATTTCATCATCTAAAGCTAAAGCATTTGCCTTGGGTTTGAAATTTAATGTTCTTACAAGAATAACACCTAAAAGTAAAGCTATAAAACACAAAATAATTAAAAATATAATCATATTAAAGCATACCCTTTTTGTACATAATTCGTGCGGTTATAACAGTAAATATAACACCTACAGGCACCATTATACCAACCGTACCCTTGTTTAACTGTGGTACAAATATAAAGAGGGTTAGCATTAAAATTATAGGTGCTATAGAAAGCTTTGCATTTTTGGAAATAAATACAACCGCGAGTCCGCCAAAGAGCGCGGGCAAAATAAGGTCGAAGGCAGGCTCTAACACGGGTGACTCAAGTATAGGTGTTAGGGGCACTATAAGTATTACACCTAAAATTATAATAATTGTGGTAACTATACTTGAAACGGCTATAGCTATTGTAGAAATAACCTCGCCCTCTTCACTGCTGGGCTTAACATTAGCACGTTCCATAGCATCAACCGCGCAGGGTAGCTTTAAGTTTGAAATGTTACCCGTTACAAATGAAAGATATGTGCCGCCCGCTCCAAGCATGGGAACATAGGTAAAAATTTCAACAAGACCCACTGCCCAATACATCGGCATTGTGGCAAACAGTCCTTTAAACAGCGGTGTCCACTCGGGAACAACGCCGAATATGAGGGATACTAAAACAGGAAAGGCAAACAGCAGAAGGCATATCGCAATTCCCCAGATTTTACCGTCACGGTGAACCGAATCAAGATAGGTCATTTCTTTTTTATCACTCATTATTTAATCACCTCATATCCCAAAAATTCAGCTAGTGGTATAGCTGCTGCCATACCGCCTATAAGGCTTAACGGTAATGCATAATCGGTAAGCCATCTGATTTTGAATTTCTGCGCAGCCAGACCGCAAACCGCCATTATAACTGCCGAAACCGCCATTACACAAACAGGGGTAAGACCTGCGGTTTCACCTTTGAAAATATCCGAAACATCGCAGAACACATAGCCTAAAAATGCAGATATCATTCCAAGGAACATTGCATTATTGAATATTTCGCCCCATTTTTTATCCTTCATACCGATTTTGTTCATACCGCCTTGAATTTTCTTGGTAACAAAGGGCACTAAAATGAGACCTATTGCAATACCGAGTGTCATAACCCAAAGAACTGTAACATACATAGACGCACTGTCAACCGTGGTTCCCGCACCTATATTTGCGGCATTAAGCGCGTTGTTAGCGGCAACCGTTTCATATGTAATAGAGCCTATAACCGAAAGACGCAGCCACGGAAGCGCTACACCGAGGCTCTTTGAAAGGGCCACAACACCTACAAGCACTGCTATTGCAGGGGCTACTGTAAATACCGCCGCCGATGAGATTGTTTTCTTTACTGTAGAGCTTTCAATGCCAAGCTCTTTAGCGCGTTTTACGGCTTTTATAAGAAAATAAACCGACTGCGCTAAAACTACAGCAATAATAATTCCGACAATTACAAATAAAATCGGACTGTTAACGCTGAATTCCATTTTTAAACTCTCCTTTAAATTTTTTGATTTCCATATATTTTAACATATTTTCTCATTTTATGCAACAATCTAAAGGTCACCCTTGAAATAATTTAAAGGCTATGATAAAATATTTAAAAAGTTTTTTGGGAGGATATATGCTAAAGGAATTTCTCGAAACGGGCAAAATTGTTGGCACCCACGGCATTAAGGGAATGTTGCGTGTTCAGGGCTGGTGCGATTCTGCCGAATTTTTACAACAGTTCAAATATATATATACCGATATAAACGGTAATAATAAATATGAAATTAAATCTGTACAGCCTCACGGCAATATTGTGCTTATATCACTAAAAGGTATTGACACCATTGAAAAGGCAGAAGCGCTCAGAAATAAAGTGATTTATATTGCCCGAAAGGATGCAAAGCTTCCCGAAGACCGTTATTTTATAACCGACCTTATAGACTGTGTTGTGACCGATGCTGATACGGGGGTTGTGCTTGGCACACTTACCGACGTATCAGAAACAGGTGCTAACGATGTATGGCATATAACAAGGGACGGCAAGGAATATCTTGTTCCTGCTATAGATGATGTTGTGGTTTCGGTTAATGTTAATGATGCAAGTATCGTTATAAGACCGCTAAAGGGGATTTTTGACGATGAGGATTGATATTTTAACCCTGTTCCCCGAAATGTGCGAAACCGTTATGAATGAAAGCATTATCGGCAGAGCGCAAAAAAGCGGAAAGGTAGAAATTGTCTGCACAAATATCCGCGATTTTTCAGGCAATAAGCATAATAAGGTTGACGATACCCCCTACGGCGGCGGTATGGGAATGATTATGGCGGCTTCTCCTATTTATAATTGCTACAAGAGCCTTTATAATGAGGGCGAAGAAAAACCCCACCTTATATATATGTCCCCAAAAGGCAAAACCTTTGACCAGAAGAAAGCCGTAGAGTTATCAAAGCTTGACCGCTTGGTTTTACTTTGCGGTCATTATGAGGGTATTGACCAACGCGTTATTGACGAAATTGTTGACGAGGAGCTCTCTATCGGAGACTTTGTTTTAACAGGCGGTGAGCTACCCGCCCTTACTGTTGCAGATGCTGTTTGCAGAATGTTGCCGGGTGTTCTTTCTAACGATATCTGCTTCGAAGAGGAAAGCCACTTTGCAGGGCTGCTCGAATATCCGCAGTACACAAAGCCGGCTGTTTGGAATGACCTCGAGGTGCCTGAGGTTTTGCTTTCGGGCAATCACGCTAAAATTAATGATTGGCGCAGAATTCAGTCAATACTTATAACCCTTAAAAAGCGCCCCGATATGCTCTCCCCCGATAAACTTTCCGAAAAGGATATAAAGCTACTTAAAAAGAACGGAATTGCTTTAGAAGACGAAATTTAATTGTAGGAAAATTGCACAAATCGAGAACTTTCGAAATGGCGTTTGTTGGATAAATATTAGAACTTATTCACAAATAATTGACTTGCGCATTAAATGTGGTATAATACAAACATAGCATTTTGCTATGCCAAGTAAACAAAAAAATAATGCCCATTAATCAAATAAGGAGATTTTACTATGTGCGTTAAAGATGTAGTTATTCAGAATCAGGTTGGCCTTCACGCCCGTCCTGCTACCTTCTTCATTCAGAAAGCAAATGAATTTAAGTCATCTATCTGGGTTGAGAAGGATGAAAGAAAAGTAAACGCAAAAAGCCTTTTAGGTGTCCTTTCCTTAGGCATCGTAGGCGGCACAACTATCAAGATTATTGTTGACGGCTCTGACGAAAAAGAAGCTCTCGACGGTCTTGTAGCACTTGTTGAATCCGGTTTCGCTGATTAATGTTTTTTCGGTGTCGGTAAAAATTTTTATCGACACCTATTTTTTTGTTGACAAATAAAATTTTTGTGTTATAATGTTTATTGCTGACTTGAGTTGGCACATTTATAATTACATAAATCTGGGTGTGGCGCAGATTGGTAGCGCGCTACCTTGGGGTGGTAGAGGCCGTGGGTTCAAGTCCCGCCACTCAGACCAAAAATCCAAATTAGACCTTTAGGTTTAGTTTGGATTTTTCTTTTCTATACAATAAATATCCACCTACACATAGCAGGTGGATATTTATACATTTCGTTATTTAAAATTTATTTTTTTCCTAACTTTGCAAACCATTTAAATGTAAGCGGCCATACACAGCCTGCAAACATAACTATAAGAAAATATCTTACACCGTCTGCCAAAAAACTACCGCCGAAAAGTGCATATAAAGGGCTTTTTAGTCCCGATTTAATAACAAGCAAAGGAATTACGCCTATTGAGAATTTAAGAATTTGCGCTAAAAGAGTGCCGCTTGTATCAAATTTAATAAACTTATTATCAAGCTCAAAGGCAACCCAAATACCCAAAGTACAGCCAAGCATTTTATATGCGTTTTTGGTGCCGTTCTCAAGATTTGTCATATCCACATCACTTGGGAAATTATAAAGCGTTACAAATGTCAATAAACCTACAGACAGCACTATCATACTTACCAATAATATACGCATAGCCTTTATGTTCTCAAAGCATTTATGAATAAGCGGATAAAGTCCAAAAATTAGTATTAGCGCAATAATAACCGACACTAAAACATCTGCCGGAGTATGTACTCCTAAATACATTCGTGAAATCGGAACTAACACACAAGCCGCTATGCATATTATTCTAAGCCATAATTTTTTATTCCAACGGGCTATGCCGCCAAACACACCCACCGAGGACTGTGTATGTCCGCTTGGGAATGAATAACCCGTTGCCTCTTCCCTTGCGGCTTCAACTATAGTGAAGTTTTCGTCCTTAACCCACGGTCTCGGCACTCTGAAGAGTAGCTTTAAAAACTGATTAACCACTGTACCTATAAAGCCTATTGAAAGCAGATAGTAACCCTCTTTTTTGTTTATGCACCAAAAGAAAATAAGACCGAAAACAATAAAAAAGGTTTCTTCACCAAGATGTGTTATTGTAGAGAAAAATGCGTCACCAAAGGGTGTTCGCAAGCCCTCTAAAAATCGCAAGAAAGCCATAAATTACTCCTGATTAAATATTACTCTTTTTCTCAATACTGAGCACCCTTACTATTACAGGGCTTAAAACCACATTTGTGCCAAGCTCGAAAAGGAAATTACCGCCGGCAAGTCCTAAGAACATATATCCTACAACATTATTGTAGCCACCGGCTATACCCCACTCGGTTATTGCTTCTAAGAAAAATACCGAGCAACCAAGCAGGAAAACACCTGTATTTACAACAGGGCAAACAATGGCCGCTAAAATAACGGCAAGATAACGGTTACGGTTTTCAAGTGCCTTGTAAACAAAACCGGCTACCAGACCGCAGGCGGTACCCTTTACAAGTACAGTTAGTATGGTGCCTACAAGGTCAATTGCCATAAATGCCGCCGCATCTCCGCTTATAAGCACTACAACACCGAATACAAAACCGAGCCAGGCTCCAACCTTAACACCGCACATTGCGGCGCCTATTACAATAGGAATAAGCACCAGTGAAATTGAAAAGGGACCGAAGCGGATAAACGAGCCCATAAACTGTAATAAAATTACAAGGGCGGTCATTACAGCACCAAGCACCAGTGTTTTGGTTTGTTTCTTTCTTTTTTCTGAGTTTGTCATTTTTCATTACCTCCGATGCTGTCCAAAAAGGTACAGCTCATAATAATATTTGTAATCTGTTTTAAAAACAGTGATTACCGTCAGTTATTTTTCTCGTATATAGCTCTGAGTCCGTCTAAAAGCAGATTTTCACTATAAATTATATTCTTTTTACAATGTACAATAATTTCCTTTGAAAGTCCGCCTGTGGCTACTACTGTGGGGATCTCCCCTAATTCTTCCTCTATCTTTTCAAGCAAGCCGTCAAGCATAGCGGCAGTACCGTAAACAAGACCCGACTGCATACACTCTACCGTGTTTCTGCCTATAACTGAGGACGGCGCCTCAATAGGAATTGAAGTAAGCTGTGCAGTATTTTCGGTAAGCGCTTTAAGTGTGAGCCTTACACCTGCGGCAATGGCTCCTCCTAAAAATGTACCGTTTTTATCGAGCACGCTAACAGTAGAAGCCGTACCCATATCAATAACAACACAGGGCATTGTATATGCGTCAAGCGCACCCACCGCGCCTGCTACAAGGTCTGCGCCTAATTGCGCGGGGTTATCTATTTTAATATTAAGTCCTGTTTTAACGCCCGGACCTAACATAAGCGGCACTATGTGACAAAGCTTTGAAACCGCTGCGCTAACGCTTTTAGCAACCGACGGAACTACCGAAGAAATAATACAGTCCTCAATTTCCTCCGAGCCGATACATTCAAGAGACAGAAGATTTTTAAGCTCCACGGCATATTGGTCGGATGTCTTTGCGCTTTCTGTAGCAAGACGTGCTGTAAAAACCAAAACACCCGCATCATAAGTACCTAAGGTAATATTTGTATTACCTATGTCGATTGTAAGAAGCATTAAACATCATCCTTTCTGCACTCTATTATATTATATTTTCCAAAAAAATCAATATTTTTTGTTGACAAAGGTTTCAGAACTTGTTATAATACAGTTTGCTTAATGGGATAGTATGCAAAAACATACAGCCATTAGCTCCTTGCTTCGACTGTGAGCGAAGCCAAAAGTCCAAAGGGAGGTGCAAAGAGAATGACCAATAAGTACGAGGCAGGCGTTATCTTTTCAGTAGCAGGCGGCGAAGAAGTTACCGCAGCTTTAAAGGAAAAGATTAATGACCTTATCGCAAAGAACGGTACCATCGAAAGCGTTGATGATTGGGGCAAGCGCCGTCTTGCATACCTTATCAATGACGAGGCTGAGGGTTACTACGTTTTCTACAACTTTGAAAGCGAGCCCAATTTCCCCGCCGAGCTTGAGCGTATCGTAAAGATTACCGACGGTGTTTTACGCGTTATGGTAATTAAGAAGTAATGGAGGATAAAAGATGTTTAATTTAGTAGTTTTAACAGGTCGCTTAACTGCAGACCCCGAACTTAAGACCACTGCTAACGGCTTATCTGTCACAACCTTCTCCATTGCTGTTGACCGCCGTTACCGTTCCGGAGAAGAGCGTCAGACAGACTTTATTAACATAGTTGCTTGGCGTCAGACTGCGGAATTTATTACAAAGTACTTCAAAAAAGGCAATCTTATCGGTATTGAAGGCTCTATCCAGACCAGAAGATATCAGGATAAGAACGGCAACAACCGTACCGCTTTTGAAGTTGTTGTAAACAATGTTCAGTTTGTTGAGAGTAAGAGAGATTCAGGTGCTCCCGCAGGAGATGCCGCTCCCGCTTCATACAGCAATGCTGATGTTAATGATTTCGCCGATTTGGGCGACGCTTCGGATGACGATTTGCCGTTCTAAGCAAAAAAATAATCTTAAAATAAGGAGGCTTTTAAAATGGAAAACGAGAGAAACGATAGACCTATGCACAAGAAACCTCGCAAAAAGGTTTGCCATTTCTGCGTTGATCGTGTTGAAAGCATTGATTATAAGG
>CAZNTP010000076.1:0-8320 GCA_964575985.1 uncultured Ruminococcus sp.
CCCGGTACTCCGCCACTCATCATTTGACAATCTTCATAAGTATCAGCATAATGTTCTGAAGATCCGCAAAATGGGCAATAATCAGTACCCATCATACAGTCATCATGGTCAAATGACTGACAATAAGGACAGGGTATTTTTCCGCAATGCTCACACGCACTACCCATTTCATCAAGCTCATGACTACAATACTCTCCACAATTATTGCAACGGTATTCGATTGGATCCCAATCGTGACCTAACAGTTCAACAAAATTAGATTTATATTCATAATCACATCTGTTACAGCTATACGTCGTATAGCCCTGTTCTGTACAGGTAGGATTGGTTACTGTCGTTGAACAATCGTGACCTAACGGCTCAAGATAATCGGATGTATATTCATAATCACATCTATTGCAACTATATTCCGTATAGCCCTGTTCTGTACAGGTAGGTTTGGTTACCACCGTAGAATAATTATGACCCAATTCGCGCTGAGTTTCGGTATAACTGTAATCACAATATTTACAGTCATATTTTATATATCCGCTTTCGGTGCATGTGGCTGTATTGGTGGCGTCCTTATCAAACATCAAAGCGCCGCTAGTTATCGTTGTAGTCTTTTCATATCCACAATCAGAACATATTTTATATCTCTCAACATAGTCGTTTGCGGTCAATTGTTCGTGAGTTCCACCGGTAATGCCTGTAAGTACACCGCCTAAGCTACCGCCACTAGTGTCATTTCCGCTATGATAGCAACGTGTTTGCCAAGCGCCTAGGTTATGGTCCTTTTTAGCTATTTTTTCTCCCTCAACTGTCTCTCCACACACAGAGCAAACTCTGTCACCTGTATAACCAAATGTTGTACAGGTAGGTTCGGTGGTATTTTGAGGCTCACCAAGCTTATGACCTTCGCTCTTAATGGTCTCCTTCTGCTTTTCTTCGCAACGTGAACAATTTTTAATTTGCTCTCCGTCTTCGGTACAGGTTGCTTTTTTGGCAACAGTCCACTCAGCATCCCAATTGTGACCTAATGCCTCGGTGTTTGAATATTTTCTCTCGTAATCGCAATTATTACATTCGTCAATTGTATAACCGCCTTCAGTACACTTGGGGTCAACTACTGTGGTAGAGATAACGTGAGATTTTACAGGTTCTACACTGCCCTTAACAAAATATCCGCAAACTGAACAGGTTGAATCACCTGTATAACCAGTCTCTGTACATGTTGACTCTTTTTTATTGGAAATTTCCATAGTATGAGTATGGTTAGCGGATATCACATTACCTGACGTAACAGTTTCACCACAGGTCTCGCAAACCCAATCACCCGTATAACCCTCTTCGGAAGCGGTGCAATCCTTTTGGTTTTTAAGAACTAATTTATGACCAAGCTCATCTATTTCTTTACCTACAGTTACCATTACATTACATACCGAGCAAATTTGGTTACCTGTATGACCCTTTTCAGTACAGGTGGGTGCTACATAGTTAATAAGCACCGATTTATGACCTAACATAGAAAGTTCTTCGCCTGAACTTAAAGAAGTTCCGCATTCAAGACAAGTGCTGTCGCCGCTAAATCCGTTTTCGGTACAAGTAGCGGCCTTGTAATTTGAGGTAACAGGTGTATGCGGTTTTGTTGTTACAGTGCCGTAAGACTTTACATCACCGCAACCGCAACATATTCTGTCACCGCTATAACCGTCTTGAGTACAGGTAGGCTCTCTAAAGTTATAAAGTATATAGTTATGACTGCCCTTTAGAATTACTTCACCATATATAACATAATCACAATCAACTCTTGAACATACATAATCACCGGTATAACCATCCTCTACACAGCTGGCATATTTTTTACCGACTAAATCATAATAATGTCCCAAAGCAGGAATAGCATCATTATTTACTTCTTTATTACAGTATTCACAGGTGAAAATTCCGTATTTTCCCTCAGCGGTGCAAGTAGGTTCTGTATCGATATAGTCTATTTTTGATGCATAATGACCGGTGGCGTCTGTTTTACGACCGTTACTAAGATACTCATCACATACCGTGCAAACAGTATCTCCTGTATATCCTTTAACAGTACAGGTTGCGGCTTTTACATTTCTAAGCTCAGTAATATGACCTGATGGGTAAATAACAGCACCCTTAACCTCAATCTTACCGCATTCAACACAGTATTTATCACCCGAATAGCCACTCTCTGTGCATGTAGGATTTTCGGCATACAATAATACATAATCAGAATGACCGCATTCTAAAAGCTCATAATTAGCACCAGAATTTAAAGCCGCATCAATACCGCCTGTTCCTGCATATCCCTTGACAACAAGTTGAGGACAGTTTGAAAATACATTTTCACCAAACGCAGTTTCATACGGTATAACAACAGATATAAGTGATTCGCAAGAATCAAATGCATTGTTACCTACTTCCACAACGGTTATAGGAATGGAAACGCTTTCCAGCTTTTCGCAGCCATAGAATGTATAGGTTTTGATTTCTTTAAGGTTTTCAGGCAAACCAACAAATACAAGTGAGGAACAGCCCTGGAAAGCTGCATTGTTAAGTACGGTTACCTTTTCGGGAATATTAATTTCTATTAAAGAGGAACAAAAACTAAATGCGCCTTCACCGATAGTTAAAGTATTTTCAGAAAGACGTATATTAGACATATTTTTGCAGAGTGTAAAGGCATTATCGCCAACCTCATTAATGCTGTTTGGAAGCGCTGTGCCTTTAAGGTTTTCACATCCAGCAAAGGAATTGTCGCCTATGGTATTTACAGTATTTGGAATTAAAACACTGGTGATGTTATTATTATCCTTAAATAAATTGTCGCCAATTGCAGTAACTGTATAACCGTCTATTTTAGAGGGTATAGTAACAGCACCTGAAACCGAATTATCAAATGCAGTAATCACTGCATTGCCACTTGAGTCAAGCTCGTAAGAAAAAGGTGCATTACCAATGTCATTGGCAATGTGTTTCTTAAGGCGCACTAAATCAACAAGGTCAGAGCTATAATCTCCGTTACAGTCAACTGCGCTTATAATATCAGTGTCATCTTCAACACCAAGTAACACCTCTTTCATTGTTACGAGGTCTTCAGCGGCGAAATTACTGTCTCCGTTAAGGTCTCCGGGGGCAAAATTTCTGCTTTGACCACAGTTAACGCAAACACCGCTTGAGTTAAGCGAATGACCAACAGGGTCTGTGAAATTATCTTTATATGTACTCAAGCATTTTTTACAGGTATATACGGTATAACCCTGCTCTTCACAACCAACAAATACACCAGACTGCATATAATCGTGTTCACACACAATTTCTGACGCGTGGGTATGAATGTGACCTATCGGTTGATAAGGCATAAATCCTATTACCAACAATATTGCCACGATGCATGCAACAATTCTTTTTAAATTCATAAAAACTATCCCCTTTATAATAATAGTTATATTAAGTTGAAATGCAGAGTGAAAATCGAAATATCCGATAAAATTAAACTATTCTAATTTTATCGGATATCTTAATGTAATATTACGCAATTTCTGTTTTTCCGCTGCGAACCGCCTCAAAATCCTCTTGAATTTCCTTAGAAGGCTCTTTTGTAAGCAGAGAAACTACTATTATGCAAATAGAAGAGAATATAAATGCCGGTAACAACTCGTAAATTGCAAAAATACCGCCCAATTTACTGATAACCAGTTTCCAAAGGAATACCATACCGGCGCCGCTAATCATACCTGCAATAGCGCCCGCTTTGTTGATGCGCTTCCAGAATAGGCAGAAAAGCATAAGCGGTCCAAATGTTGCGCCAAAGCCGGCCCATGCAAATGAAACAATCTGGAATATTACGCTTTTTTCATCCAAGGCGATAATTATACCAATCAAAGCCAATAGCAAAAGTGTAATACGAGAAACTGTCATAACCTGCTTATCGGTAGCATTTTTCTTAAAGATACCCTGGAAGATGTTTTTAGAAAAAGCCGAAGCTGCAATTAGCAGATAAGAGTCTGAAGAACTGATAGTTGCCGCTAATATACCCGCCATAACAAAGCCTGCTAAAAGAGCCGGTAAAGAACTGGTAGACAAGGTAATGAAAATGCTTTCAGCATCAGATTTAGTTAAATGAGCAATCGGGAATAGCTGACGGCCCACAATACCGATAAATACAGCAACTGCCAAGGAAATAACAACCCATACGGTTGCAATACGGCGTGAGCGCTTAAGCTCATCTTCCTTACGGATTGCCATAAAGCGAAGTAACACCTGAGGCATACCAAAGTAGCCTAAGCCCCAAGCCAACATAGAACAGATGGTTAAAAGACCGTATTCGGAAGCTTCGCTGAATATCGGCTTGCCTGCCTCCACAATCTGCTGACCGTTAGCATCTAAGCTCGGTGTTGCTAAACCGAAAAATTCCAAAAAACCGGGAATTTCTCTTGCATTATCTATAACAGCACCAATACCGCCGGCTTGTACTGTTCCTATTATAACTATTACAGCAAGAGCTACAATCATTACAATTGCCTGCATAAAGTCAGAAATACTTTCAGCAAGAAAACCGCCCAACAAGGTGTAGAGTAATACGAAAATTGCACCTAAGATCATCATAGCTATGTAAGGCGCTCCAAACAAGGTTGAAAACAGCTTTCCGCAAGTAACAAAGCAACTTGACGCATAAACGGTAAAGAAAACCAAAATAAAGGCACCCGAAATAAACATAATGGTTTTTCTATTCTCTCTGAATCGGTTGGAGAAAAAGTCGGGCAATGTAATAGAGTTGTTAGCTCTTACACTGTATCTTCTTAACCGTTTGGAAACAATCAACCAGTTAATATATGTACCAACTGCAAGGCCGATTGCGGTCCAAGCGGCATCTGCAAGACCGCACCAGTAAGCAACACCCGGCAGACCCATTAAAAGCCAACCGCTCATATCAGAAGCTTCGGCACTCATTGCAGTAACCCAAGGGCCTAGTGAACGGCCGCCAAGGAAGTACTCTTCTGAGTTTTTATTGGCGCGCCTTGCATAAAACGCACCAATTCCAATTACCACTGCCATATATATGACCATGGCAATTAAAATCTGTATAGTATTTCCATCCATAACTTTTTTCTCCTCATTTTAACTTTATACTTATTTCAAAAAATATTGGTTACATTATAGCAGAAAATAGAATATATTGCAAGAAAAAACTAATATTTTATTCCTATATTCCTTTTTCATTTTAAGAAAAAGTCTATGGCTGAAACATACACCTGCGCAAATCAGCAGATTATTGCTAAAAATTTGATTAGCTGGCGATTAGCAAGAAAAGCCTTCCTTGTGTAAAGGAGGGTGGCTGAGCAAAGAGAATTCGGGAGGATTGTCAACGTATAAATCACAAAACAATCCCTCAGTCTTTTGCTTCGCAAAATCCAGCTCCCTTTACACAAGGGAGCCTTAAAAACGCAGTATTTATACGGCTTTTCGCAAAATAAAACCGCCTCTTTTGAGACGGTTTGAAAATTATGGTATAGCGGCGGGGTATTCTCCCCGCTTTTTGATCGCCCCTGTATGAATAGAGGTTACGCTATCTTTGCAAACAGCAGGTACAAGGTTCATACACAATAGCTGCCGAAAGCCTGGCACCCCGAGTAGGAATCGAACCTGCATCTAAGTCTTAGGAGGACCTTATTCTATCCGTTGAACTATCGGGGCGAATTAATTAAACTGTGATGTTGATTATAACATTTAATTAATTTACAGTCAAGTATTTAAGATTAAATTCTTCAAATATATTAAATAAAGATTAACTTTAAATTCGACAAAATCCTTGCCTTTATTATAAAAATAGTATATAATAGTTTTATATTTTAAGGTAAGGGGTGTCTTATATGGTTGATGAATTAACTAAACCCAAGATTTATATTGTTATTAGCCAAACGGGCACCGTTTTGTCACGGATATTAAAGTTAATCACAGGTGCTGAATATAACCATGTGTCTATTGGGCTTTCTAAGGACCTACAATATATGTATTCCTTTGGCAGAAAGAACCCGTACAACCCTTTCTATGGCGGTTTTGTTTTGGAATCAAAAAACTTCGGTACCTTCAAACGCTTTTCCAATACAGATGTAAAGATTATAAGCATTGATGTGGATGAAGAGAAATATAAAGCTATTACCGAGCGAATAGAATATATGCTCTCCAATAAAAAGGAATTTGGCTATAATTATTTTGGACTGTTTCTTGCGGCTTTAAAAATTGCAATTAAAACTAATAATAGGTTTTATTGCTCTGAGTTTGTGAAGCAAATTTTATTGGATTTTGATATTGACGGTTCCCGTATGTTTGAAAACATCCCTATTCCCCGTCCTATAGATTTTTTAGATATTCCAAATACCAGTACAGTTTACATAGGAAAACTTAAAGATTATACGTAAGCAGTCGCCGTTTGGTGACTGCTTTTTTCTATATACAATTAAACCGACAAGTCAGAAAAAATCTAACCTGTCGGTTTTGTTTTTAACACTGAATTTTATTTAATTAATGTCGACAATAGCTTCTTATTCTTAGCAAATACAGGTATGAAGTTACTGTATGAGGTTAAGAAATGGTTATCTTCCGCCAACATATCTTTTACAGCATCAGTAGCTTTTTCGTTGTTATAGGAAGCCGCACAAAGCAAGGCGATCATAATATTCACGGTATCCTTATCACCCTTAACATAAGCAACCTCAAAAACATCAAATAGCTTCTTTATCTGCTTTTTAGTACCTGTTGTGAATAGCTCGCTCATTAAAGGTACCAATTTTTCGCCAAAGAAATTCATATAAAGAAAATCTCCAAAAGCCGAAACGTGTTCTTTGTAGTCATCCTTAAGAACGGGAAAAACATCAAGCATCTTTTTGGTGAAGCCGGTAACTGTCATAGCGCCCGATTTTGAAGCGGACGGCAACTCAACGGCATTATTAACTGCACGCTTGATTTTAACGCCTATTTCCTTGCGCATAGAGTTAACAAAGTCAATACCTACTGCGGCGGCATCCTTAGCATTCTGACTGTCATCAAATAGCCAAGCATTGATTTCTTTGTAATCAGAAGCGTTTCCCTCTTCGTCAATATCAGCCACAGAAAGTGTGTAGGACTGTTTTTCCTCGATATAGCTTACTAAAAAGCGTTTTGCACCGTTTGAAAAGGTGCCGTTTTCCTCGGTCTTAAAGTTATGCTCGTCAAGAAAAGACTGCATTTCCCCGATTACATTTTCATAATATCTGTTATCCACAAAATTCACATCCAAATTTATTTTTAATATATTCTAACACAGATTTATTCATTTGTCACCTAAAATTTTATTGCAAGATAGCTTTTATTGCGGTATAATTAAAAAAATTCAAATTTTAGGAGTAAAAAATGAATCTTTCTGATATAAATACTTTAAAAGCGTTGCTTAATCGGCACGGTTTTTCTTTTAAAAAAAGTCTCGGTCAAAACTTTTTGATTGATAGCAGCGTATGTCCCGCTATGGCAGAAGCCGCTTGTGACGCAAATACAGGTGTTTTGGAAATTGGTCCCGGTGTGGGTGTGCTAACGACTGAGCTTTCAAAGGTTGCAAAAAAAGTCGTTGCAATTGAGCTTGATGAAAGACTAAAAAATATCTTACCGATAACACTAGCTGACTGCAAAAACGTTGAAGTAATCTACGGGGATGCTATGAAGCTTGATTTAAAGCAAATTATAGCCGAGCATTTTGCCGATTGCGATAAGGTTTGTGTCTGCGCTAATCTCCCCTATTATATTACTTCACCCATAGTTATGATGTTGCTAGAACAGCGTTTACCGATTGAATCCATAACTGTTATGGTACAGCTGGAGGCGGCAGAACGTCTTTGCGCAAAGGTTGGAACCAGAGATTCGGGTGCGGTTACGGTTGCGGTAAACTATTATGCCGAAAGTGAAATACTCTTTGAGGTTGGCAGAAATAGCTTTATGCCTGCTCCAAATGTTGATTCGGCGGTAATAAAGCTTAAAATACGCGAAAATCCGCCCATTAAGGTTAGCAATGAAAAAAAGTTCTTTAATCTTGTTAAAGCGGCTTTTGCTCAGCGTAGGAAAACTCTGCTCAACACGGTTTCTAATACACTTGGGACTGACAAAGCGGCACTTAGAAATGCTTTGAATCAAATCGGACTTTGTGAAACAGTACGTGGCGAACAGCTTACAATGGAACAGTTAGCCGAGCTTTCGGAAAAAATATGAAAAATGCAGTCTTTTAGAACTGCATTTCAGACTGTCGAAAAAGTCCAGTTTTCACTGGGCTTTTTCTGCGTTTTATGGT
>CAZNTP010000077.1:0-8265 GCA_964575985.1 uncultured Ruminococcus sp.
GGAATGATACATCAGCATTTTAAGCTTGTTGATGTTTTCAGTGCCGCCGAAAACATAGTTCTTGGTATTGAGGACGGTAAGTACAACCTTAAAGCCTCTACCGAAGAAATAAAGAAAATCAGCGAGCAGTACGGTTTTGAGCTTGACCCCGAAAAGAAGATATATACAATGTCGGTTTCGGAAAAACAGACGGTTGAGATAATCAAGGTGCTTTATCGCGGCGCAGATATACTTATTCTTGATGAGCCTACCGCTGTGCTGACCCCACAGGAGACCGAAAAGCTTTTCAGCATTTTAAGGCGTATGCGTGATGACGGTAAGTGCATTATCATTATCACACATAAGCTTCATGAGGTGCTCTCTCTGTCCGACAGGGTTTCGGTACTCAGAAAGGGCGAATACATAGGCACTGTTGAAACCGCTGGAACCAACGAAGCCGAGCTTACCGAAATGATGGTTGGTAAAAAGGTTGACCTTAATATCGAGCGTAACGAGCCACACGATACGGTTGACCGACTGGTTGTAAAGGATATAACCTGTGTTGACCGTATGGGCGCTACTGTGCTTGACAATGTTTCCTTTACTGCCAAAAGCGGTGAGATACTTGGTATTGCGGGTATTGCAGGTAGCGGTCAGCGTGAGCTGCTCGAGTCTATTGCGGGACTTCAGCATCTGTCATCGGGTGAAATTTTCTATTTCGACCCTAAGACTAACGAGATGGAAAATCTTCGTGATAAAACACCTATGCAGATAAGAAATATGGGTGTGCGACTTTCCTTTGTTCCTGAGGACCGTTTGGGCATGGGTCTTGTCGGCAATATGGATATTGTTGATAATATGATGCTCAGAAGCTATTCAAAGGGACATTCTATGTTCCTTAAACGCAAGAAGCCTAAGGACCTTGCTATGAAGATAATCCACGACCTTGAGGTTGTTACCCCCTCTGCTGCAACACCTGTGCGCCGTCTTTCAGGCGGTAATGTTCAAAAGGTGCTTGTTGGCCGTGAGATTGCCGCGTCCCCTACTGTACTTATGGTAGCATACCCTGTAAGAGGACTTGATATAAATTCCTCATATATGATATACAATCTTCTTAACGAACAAAAGGAAAAGGGTGTTGCCGTTATTTTTGTTGGTGAAGACCTTGACGTTCTGCTTGAGTTGTGTGACAGAATTATGGTTATAGGCTCGGGTAGAATAACAGGTGTGGTTGACGGCAGAAATACCACTAAAGAGGAAATAGGCCTTCTTATGACCAAATCAAAACACGAAGAGGAGGAAGTTACCAATGGCTGATAGCACTGTGATAAAAAAGCATCACGAACCGCTTTTCCACGTTGTTAAGCGTGACGATATGCCTGCGTGGAAGGCTTGGCTTATTCGAGGGGCTACTATTGTTATTGCTTTCTTCCTTGTAGGCTTTCTTTCTATGTTGGTGACGGGCAAAAGCTTTGGAGATACATACGATATAATGTTTTCGGGTGTTTTCGGCCGTCTTTTTGAAGGTCACATGACAATGCTTTGGAAATATTTGCAGGAAATTGCTATTCTTTTGGCTTTGGCGCTGGCTCTTACCCCCGCTTTTAAGATGAAGTTCTGGAACTGCGGTGCCGAAGGACAAGCGCTTATGGGCGGCTTGGCTTCAATAATCTGTATGATTGAGCTGGGAAATAAGCTCCCATACCCCGTACTTATGGCGGTAATTGCGATTACAAGTATTCTTGCAGGTGCTTTGTGGGGTGTTATTCCTGCCGTATTTAAGGCACTTTTCAATACCAATGAAACCCTATTTACCCTTATGATGAACTACATTGCGACACAGATTATCGCATATTATGTTTATATTAAGGGCGGCGGCTCAAACGTTATCAACCCTGTGGAAGCAGGTAATTTCCCCTCGGTTGCAGGTAACGATTATTTTGTAAATATTTTAATTGTTACTGTTATGACAATTGTTATGTATATATATCTTAAATACAGCAAGCAGGGCTATGAAATATCTGTTGTAGGTGAAAGCCAGAATACTGCAAGATATGTCGGTATAAATGTTAAAAAGGTTATTATCCGCACTATGATAATTTCGGGCGCCCTTTGCGGTGTTACGGGTATGCTTCTGGTTGCAGGTAAGGATCACAGCATTAACATTAACAGTGTCGGCGGTCAGGGCTTTACTGCAATACTTATGTCGTGGCTCGGTCAGTTCAACCCCTTTATTATGGTGGTTATGACGGCTATCGTAGTCTTCCTGAGAATTGGTGTTGCAAAGGTAGCAGATACTGCGCTGCTTAACTCCTCATTCTCGGAAATCATTGTTGGTATAGTAATTCTTATGCTGGTTGGTTGCGAATTCTTTATTCACTATTCAATTAAATTTCGCCACAACAAAAAGGAGGTAAAAGCATGCTGATTCAGTTTATTTGCCGTGCAATACTCCTTGGTGTTCCGCTTCTTTACGGCTCTACAGGTGAAATCATTACCGAAAAATCGGGCCACCTGAATCTTGGCATTCCGGGTATTATGTATGTTGGCGCAATAAGCGGTGTTGTAGGCTCATTCCTTTATGAAACCTCGTGCGGAAATGATATTGCCAATATGAACCCCGCCCTTGCAGTGCTTATTCCTTTTCTGTGCGCTATTGTCGGCGCTACACTTATGGGACTGATTTACAGCTTCCTTACAGTTACCCTACACGCTAACCAGAATGTAACGGGCTTAGCGCTTACCACTTTGGGTATCGGTCTTGGTAACTTTCTAGGCGCTTCGCTTATCAATATCACAAAGAGCGAGCTTCCCTCTATTGCACTTACTAAGACAAGCTCATTCTTCTCGGCAAAGCTACCTTTTGCTGATGATTTGGGTTGGTTTGGCAAGCTTTTCTTCTCGCACGATTTTCTTACTTATCTTGCAATTGTGATTGCTATTGTGGCATCCGTTATTCTTAACCGCACCCGTGTGGGACTGAATTTGCGCTCGGTTGGTGAAAACCCCGCTACTGCAGATGCCGCAGGCATTAATGTTACAAAGTACAGATATATTGCAACCTGTATCGGTAGCGCCATTGCAGGTCTTGGCGGTCTTCAGTATGTTATGGCTTATGCCAGCGGTGTTTGGTCCAATAACGCTTTCGGTGACCGCGGCTGGATGGCTATTGCACTTGTTATATTTGCGCTTTGGAAACCGTCTATGGCAATTCTCGGCTCGTTTGTTTTCGGCGCGCTTTGTAATGCTAACAACTACATTCAGGGTCTTGGTACCGAAACTCAGGAGCTTTTCAAAATGCTTCCTTATGTTGTAACTATTGTAGTTCTTATCATCACAAGTATGCGTAAAAAGCGTGAGCATCAGCCCCCGGCATCCCTTGGTCTTTCATATTTCAGAGAAGAAAGGTAATTTTAATCCGCCACCACTTTCTACTGATTTTATATTTCTACCCCGACAGCAAGGTTTTACAAATTTGCTGCGGGGTTTTTTAATTCGCCACCATTTTCTACTGATTTTACGTTTCTACCCCGACATCAAAACGTTACAAAATTTGCTGTCGTTTTTTTAATTCGCCACCATTTTCTACTGATTTTATATTTCTATCCCGACAGTAAGGCGCCCAAAATTTCTATTGGTTTTTTGTCACTAAATCAAAATTTTTGCTTACATTTATTTTTTTAATCTGTTAAAATATAAATAGATTAAAAAGATGGTGATTTTATGTTTTCTAAGGGTGAAAAGGTAGTTTACGGCAGTACGGGTGTCTGTGTTATTGAAGACATTTGCGAAAAAGAGCTTATCCGCAATCAAAAACGGCAGTATTATGTTTTAAAGCCGCTCTTTCAGCAGAATAATGTGATTTACGCGCCTCTTACAGACGGCAAGGTTGTAATGCGCCCTGTAATGACCGCAAAAGAAGCAGATGAGTTAATTGCGAAAATTCCTGAAATCAAGGAAAAGGGAAGCGAGCGCGATTTTTCTAAAGAGGACTACCGCACCGAATTTTTACCCCACGAATGTACTGATTTGGTGATGCTTACCTCGGTTATATACGAAAAAAGAAAAGCCGCGGCAGAAAACAAGAAAAAGCTTGGCTTTATGGATGAAAAGTATATGCGTCTTGCCGAAGACCTGCTTTTCGGCGAGCTATCGGTAGCGCTTGATATACCGTTTGATAGCGTAAAGGATTACATTAAAGAACAAATAAAATAAGAGGTGACAACAGTCACCTCTTATTTTATTCCTAAAAGCTTTTTGGCATTGCCACAATAGATTTTTTCAAGGTCAGCGCTTGGGATTTCTAAATGCTCCAGCAGTCGTTTTTCCATGTCAGCAGTATGCCACGGGGTATCGGTGCCGAAAAGAATTTTGTCGGCGCCGTGCTTTTCGAGTATTTTTTCGGCATAATATCTTGGTAGCATTGAATACCCGAAGGACACATCAAAATAAATATCCTTACCGCAAAGCAGGTCTAAAACCCCCTGATTACAGTTAACACCGCCCCAGTGCGCCGCAATTACGGGGGAACTAAACCACTCAAGCGCTTTTTGCAGTTTTTCGGGTGTAGCGTGGTAGGGCGGGGCAAAGCCGTAATCAAAGCCTGCGTGAAAAACGGTAATAAGACCTAAATCAGAAATCTTTTTATAAAGCGGTTTAAACTTTGGATTGTCCACATCAAAGCTTTGGTAATCGGGGTGAAGCTTAACACCCTTAAGACCTAACGCCTTTATGCGCTCAAGCTCATAAAGGGCATCCTCTGCTTCGGGAAAAACCGAGCCAAAGGCGAAAATGTCCTTTTCGTTATTAATGCTTGCGGCAAAATCGTTAACATTTTTCTGTTGTGTGGCATTTGTTGCGATATTAAGCACAACCGAAATATCAACACCGCCCTCTGCCATTGATTTTTTAAGTCCGCCTACAGTACCGTCGGTATGGTATTTAAGTCCGCCCGACACATAGGACAGTTTATTAACCGCTTTTTCGGCAATTTTATCGGGAAAACAGTGTGTGTGAAAATCTATAAGCATTTAAAAGCCCCTTTTAAAACCAGAATGTATTATTAGTATGCACATTATTTTAGCATAAAAATCTGACTTTTACAAGGTAAAGCTTCTAAAAGTTCTATTTGTCAAATTTTCTGTCATAAAGAAGTGCCGCTATAAGCACCACAAAGCAAGAGCCTGCGTTGTGCACCAAAGCGCCTGTGGTGGGGTTGAGGAGACTGAAAAATGAAAGAACGATTGCCATAAGATTGATTAAAAGGGAGAGGGTAATGCTGAATTTAATTGTATTGACCGTAGCAGTAGACAGTCTTTTAAGATAGGGAATTTTAGAAATATCGTCACCCATAATGGCAATGTCGGCGGCTTCTACCGCAATGTCACTGCCCATTGTACCCATTGCAACACCAACGTCTGCATTTTTAAGGGCGGGGGCATCGTTCACACCGTCACCAATCATACAAACGGTGTTGCCGTTTTGTTGAAGTTCTTCTATCATTTCAACCTTATCGGCGGGTAAAAGCTCGGACCTAATATCCCCAATACCCACTTTATCCGCAAAATAAAGCGCGGCATTGTGGTTGTCACCTGTAAGTAGTACTGCTCTTGCGCCAAGTGACTTTAGGCGGTTTATCATTTTAGGTGCCTCGGGCTTTAGGGTGTCTGACAGTGCGATAACACCTAATATATCACTTTTCGTTGCGGCGATAAGGGTTGCTTTGCCCTGATGTCTTAAAGCTTCGAGGGTATTTAATGTGCCGGATGTAATATTTATGTTATTTTCGGTAATAAATTTTTCATTTCCGCAGTAAAGGGTATTGCCGTTTATGTCGGCGCAGATGCCCTTACCGGCTTCCATACTGAAATTTTCACTTTCATATAGGTTAAGGGATTGCTCTCTTGCTTTAGAAACTACCGCCTTACCGAGCGGATGCTCGCTCTTTTGCTCGGCAGAGGCAACAAGAGAAAGTAAATCATCTTCGGCAAGAGAAGCGTTAATGGGTATAATATCGGATACCTCTAAATTGCCGTGGGTAAGTGTGCCCGTTTTGTCAAAGGCAACGGTGTCTACCTTGCCCATTTTTTCAAGTGCCTCGCCCGATTTTATAATAACACCATGCTTTGTTGCCTGACCTATTGCCGCCATAATTGCAGTAGGTGTTGCAAGCACCAAGGCGCAGGGGCAGAATACCACAAGCATTGTAACCGCAACCGTAAGATTTTGTCTTAAAAGTCCCGAAATTATTGCAAGCAACAGCGCTACGGGAACTAAGTAGCTAGCCCACCTATCAGCAATTCTTTGCATAGGCGCTTTTTTGTTTTCGGCTTCCTTTACCATACGGATAAGCTTATTAAGCGAAGAATCCTCTCCTACTTGGGTTGCCTTAATATCAATAGCGCCAAAGCGGTTAATTGTGCCGCTGAAAACACTGTCGCCTACAGTTTTATCTACAGGCAGTGATTCACCTGTCATAACCGATTGGTCAATACTCGTTTCCCCTACTATAATTTCACCGTCAACCGCAACGGTCTCGCCCGGCAAAATTCTTAAGATATCGCCAACCCTTATATCCTTGGCAGGAATAATTTCCTCTTTGCCGTCTTCAATTCTTCGGGCAGAGGTGGGGGCAAGGCTTAGTAGCTTTTTGAGTCCCTTTTTGGCACGCTCGGTTGTTTTATCCTCTAAAATTTCGCCGATAGCCATAATAAAGGCAATTTCACCCGCGGCGAATAAATCGCCTATGGCAATGCTTGCCACCATTGCTATGGAAATCAGCAGCGCCGAGGAAATTTTACTTATACCCTTATTATAAATAAGGCGTTTAATTCCAAGCACTATAAGCGGAATACCCGAGAAAATAACCGCTATCCATGCAGGCTCTAAAAAAATCGGTAAAGAGATTTTTAAAAGGGATAATATTAAGCTTAATACCAAGCATATACCGCTGATAACTGTAGCGGTAAGGCTCTCAAAAAAATCCAGAATTTTGTCTGCCATAATCTTTCTCCTTTACTTTGAACGAAAATTAATGTATAATAAATTCGTTACCGAACATATTGTTCGATTTAATTATATAAATTAAGTCGAAATTTTACAACAACCAATTTTGACGTTGTGTAGGATAATGAACAAATTCAGTAAAATGTACAGGAGAGGGCTATGGACAGACGTCAGTTAAAAACGCGAAGGGCGATATTTGCGGCATTTCGCGCATTGCTTGAAAAAAAGCGGTATGACCATATTACCGTGCAGGATATAATCGATGAGGCAGATGTCGGCAGAAGCACCTTTTATGCCCACTTTGAAACCAAGGATTTACTGCTGGACGCTATGTGCGGTGAGCTTTTTTGCCACATTTTCGAAAACGACCCTTGCCCGTGGGACTGCAAAAATAATAATTTAGAGGCAAAGCTGACACATACACTGTGGCATATAAGAGAAGAAAGAAACGACCTTTCGGGAATGTTTCTGTCTGACAGCAGTGAACTGTTTATGACATATTTTAAGGCGCATTTAAAAAATATGTTTGAGATACATATAAATGATTTCGAAACGGCTGTCCCAACCGATTTTTTACTGAATCATCTGGTTGCAAGCTTTGCTGAGGCGGTTAAGTGGTGGATGCTTGAGGGAATGAAAACCCCCGAAGCCGAGGTTGCAAAGAATTTTCTGCGTTTGACAAAACACTAATAATGATTGTAGTTAGTCGAAACATATATGTTTCGACTAACCATAACCATTATAAAGAGAGAGGTTTTTGATTATGAGTATGAAGGAAAAAATGCACACTACCGAGCTTTATCTGCCGAATGATGAGGCAATTATGGCAGAGCAGATGCTATGCCTTGAAAAGCTTTATGACTATAATGCCACCCGTCCGCTTGAATTGGCAAAACGTGAAGCGCTTTTAAAAGAGATGTTTGCCGAGATTGGCGAAAACTGTTATATTGAGCCGCCCTTTCACTCAAATTGGGGCGGTCATCACGTGCATTTTGGTAAGAATATATATGCAAATTTCGGGCTTACCCTTGTTGATGATACCCACATTTATGTAGGTGACTATACAATGTTCGGTCCTAATGTGGTTGTGGCAACTGCAGGCCACCCGATTTTACCCGAGCTTCGCGAAAAGGGTTATCAGTATAACGCCCCTGTGCGCATAGGCAAAAACTGTTGGATAGGCGCAGGCGTAATTATAGTGCCTGGCATTACTATAGGCGACAATGTGGTCGTAGGCGCCGGCAGTATTGTAACAAAGGATTTGCCTAGTAATGTAGTGGC
>CAZNTP010000078.1:0-8241 GCA_964575985.1 uncultured Ruminococcus sp.
TTCTCAAGGTAAATGCCACCTTTTCGTACTGTTGCATTTACTTTGAGAATTTACGGATTTTTTTGAACTATTTAAAGGGTGATGTTTCGTCTAAGTTAAACATCACCCTTTAAGTTATTGTTCTTCCTTAACTATGAAAGCGAAATCGACATATCCATTACCAAGCTCGGTGAAGACAGAGCTTAGTGCGGGGGAGTATGCAATGACAGTATCCTGAAACATAATGGGGATTATGCTGTTGGATTTGAGCAGATTTGTCTGTATTTCGGTTAAATCCTCGCCGTTATAGGTTATACCGAACTTTTTCAGGTATTCTGTTTTGTTTGTGCTGTCGGCGCGGATAGGGAATATTGACATTTTATAAGTTTGTTCCGTTAACTGCGAGGTGAGAAGTTGACTGCTTGAAACGGCTTCAATATTAACAAATGCTGAAAGATTGCTTTGCCAATGTCCTACAATATCGGTTACAACGTTTTTAACATTGCCGTCATCATAATAATAGAGTGTTACGTCAGATGGGAATTTTTTATTTTCAAGTTTTTCTAGTTCCTTTAAGTATAACTGTTTTGCGGATTCTAGGTTATAAACTGTCATACCTGTAGAAGAAGCAGTATTTGTGAGCGCGGAAGGGAAGAGTGAGGTGGCAGAGGTATATCCTACGGGAAGATTGGCGCTATAAATATCACTGCCGACCATCATAGCAAGAGCCTTGCGCATATTGGCAGAGAAATCTTCACCCAAAGTGAGAACCCAGCAAATATTTTGAAAGGCTTCGGTTTCAAGTGAAGAGTTTTCGGCTTCTTGAGTTAGAGAACTGTCGATAAAAGCCATATCAATACTGTTTTTCTGTAGTTTTTCGAGAGCGGATTCATCATTATTACAGGTTATAAAAACAGCGGAGTTTTGAGCCTTTGCAAAGCCGTTATAACCCTCATTTTTATAAAGTCTTATACCGAAGGTTTCTTTACGCCAACGCGTAATACGGTAGCTACCCGAGCTTAAAATATCATCGGCGAAAAGACCGTATTTGCCTGCGGTTTCATAGAAAAATTCTTCGTTACAAGGCATAGCAATTGAGGTGGTAAGTGTTTCTAAAAATAGTGAGTCCTCTTGCTTCAGGGTTATGACAAGGGTTTTCTTATTCGGTGCCTTTACACCCAGGCTTTCTATGGGGGCTGTGCCGTTATTGATTTCTAATGCATTTGTTATAGAGTAAAGTCTTGAAACAAATGGGGCTTTAGTTTCGGGGTTTACAGCACGCCTTAGTGCAAATACGAAATCTTCGGCAGTTATTTTTTCCCCGTTGTTCCATTTAGCATCATTACGTAAATTAAAGGTATATGTAAGGCCGTCCTTTTGATAGCTTTCTGCGATTCCGCAGACAATTTCGCCCTTAGCGTTTTTACGCATAAGCCCCTCATGGATATTTCTTATTATAAGTAATTCTGAATCGGTGGATGCAGTCTGAGGGTCTAATGTTGACGGGAGATAGGGGAGTTCAAAATATATATAAGCGTCCATCGTATCGCTACAGGCGGTTATTGAAAACAGGAATACAAGTGAAAGCAACAGACTTATAATTTTTATACCGATTTTCATTGCGTTATCCTTTCAAGATATATTAACGAACAATAACATTATACGTTCTTTCGACAAAAATTTCAACACGGAAAATAAAATAACTGCCCTGCGCATAAAAAACGCAGGGTAGTTAACTAAAAAATGGTTATTTAAGATTTTGCGCAACATACTCGGCTATTTTTTTGAAGCCCGCATTGTTTGGATGCAAATCGTCAGAAGCCAAATTCTCACGATTTGTGAAGACATCGTAAAGGTCGTGATATGCATCAAGGAAGGTGCAACCAAGGTCATTTGCAACCTCACGTTGCATAGGCAGAATATAATCCTTTAGCAGTTTTTCTTTGGCTTTATCATAAAGCTCGAGTGTGATGCTACTCATTATATAGACCTCGGGTTTACTTTCCAAATCAAGATAATGCTCTACAAGCTTTGTGAATTCGGCTTTCCAGGCATTAGAGTCAGCCTCGTTTTTCATAACGCGGGCATCGTTTGTACCAAGCAAAATAATAACAATATCAGCATTGAACTGATTGCTTAGTGAATACGCCGCGGTATTTGGATACCATAGGCTTGCGGTTCTGCCTTCGTAATAGTATACATAGCTACTGCCTTTACCGAAATTACCAACCTCATATCCTTCACCTAAAATGAGCTCTAACTGATTGGGATAGCCACCGCTGAAATCGCCGTCCTGCCAGCCTGTAGCGCCAATGCCTTGGGTAAGACTGTCGCCAACGCAGGCGATACGGATTATTCTGTCATCATCAGGTTGTTCAGATATTTCATCTTTGTTTGTGCAACTGCAGGTTAAAAGCAGTGAACTGCAAAGCACGAAAGAAATAATTTTTTTAATAGAAAGTCGCATAAATTTATTCCCCTATTAGAAAGTGGCAGACCTTTGCCTGCCACTTCTAATTATATAGTATTAATAGAAAATATCAAGTGAAATACTGTTTGCCACAAGCTCGGCAATAGCTCTGTATCCGGTATCATTAGGATGCAGTAAATCGCTTGCTAAACCGTCGGTAGTGTTTTCCATAAGGTCAAGTGTTCCGTTATAGGTATCAATGAATTCGAGACCTAATTCCTTTTGAACTTCAACCTGTTTTGGATGGACGTATGTGGTGAACAGAGGATTTCTTTCAACCCAACTGCTGTCACTCGCTAGCTTTTTGGCATCATAATTCTTCATTGAAAGACCGTTCATTACGTAAATTATCGGTTTATGCTCGGCATTAAGATAGCGGTTAACAAGATCGGTATATGCCGCCTTAAAGGCTTCGGCCTTTTCTTCGTCAGTAACTACCCTGGCATCGTTAGTACCCATCATTAAAAGAACTATATCGGCATCAAAATCGATACTGGGTTGGTATCTTGCTGTATTGGGATACCATAGGCTTGCAGTTCTGCCCTCGTAATAGTAAGCATAACTGCCACCCACACCAAAGTTTGCTACGGTACAACTATCGCCCAAAATTTCACCCAACTGTTCGGGATAAGCGTAGGTATAGTCGCCGCTTGCCCACCCTGTCGCGCCTACGCCTTGAGTAAGGCTATCGCCCACGCAGGCAATTCTTATTTTGGCGAACGGTGTATGATTAGCTGAATTACTGCTGTTTAAGAGGGTTGTACCGTCATATTTAAAGTATTGTGTCAAGGTATAATTCTTTTGAGAGTCTTTTATTGTATAAGGCTTAATCTCGATATACTTGATACCCTCGTCAGCAAGGCTCTCTGTAATAACGAACGGATAAATATAGCCTTGATATTCACTACTGAATTCTAAAGCTATATCTGCCGAAATCTTTTTAAAGCGAACAAGGTCGAGAATGTTTTGCTCTTTATCGCCGTTAAGATCGGCAGCACTTGTATTAAGAGTGTCGTTCAAAAGACCTTTTCTAAGGGCTGCAAGGTCAGCAGAATCGGCAGAGCCGTCGCCGTCAATATCGCAGTAGTAAACCTTGTCTTTTGTTGCAATAAATGCGTTTTTGTTTTGCGCGTTTACATTTACATAATTTGTAGAAAGGGTGAAGCTGTGTTCGCCTGTTTCACTCTTAATAGTTACGTCTATACCAATCTCGCTGACATCCTCTATACTGTCAACCGTTATAACAGCGGCTTTATTGGCGGTGTCGAGGCCTGAATATCTGAATGGTAACGGAATAAAGCGGGGAGTAAGAGTTATACTTTCGGTTGCGGTAAAGGTGTATTCAGGGGTTTCGCTAACCAATATTTTACCGTTATACCAACCGCCGAACTCATATCCGTAATTGGTTTCGGCATTAACTGTTACGGTTTCACTGTAAGCATAGGTGCCGTCACCTGTTACTGTGCCACCCTCGTAATCGGATATACTAACCGTACAATCGGGAAGATGTGTAACGCTGAAATCAGAAACGGTTAAATTAGCAAGGTTTGTAAATATACCGATACCGCCTGATTTATATTCAGTATTGTAACTAACCGAATTGCTGGTTGAGGTGGTATTGAGAACTAAGGAATACACATTGCTTTCTACGCCTGTTGCGTTATTTGCAAGGCTGTAATAAAGCGTTCCGCGAATCACCTTAACTTTAAGACGTACGGTATCACCTGTACCGTCTGCTGTAGTTAAAATATTAGAAACAACTTTTGTACTGCCTGTAACTCCGCCTAAATTAACATTAACTGTGCCGTCGGTTTTAGTTCCGTAGCGTACAAGCTGCAGTGTCATAGACTTATCAGCAGATTTTTCGTTTCTGATTGCGTTTAATGAAAAAGCAGTAAGACCGGGAGTTCTGTTAACGCTGTCCCCCACATAGAACATAATTCCGCCCTGAACCGAAGTAGCGGTGGGGAGTGTAAAATCTGCTTCTGCTTCAAAGCTTTTAACTACGGTTATGGGGGCTTCTTTTACTAACTCGGAAACTGAAATATTGCTGAAATCGTGCGTTCCGTTAGAAACCCAAGCAATAGAGCCACCCTTGAAATTACCTGCTTTTTCACCGGTGTGTTTAAGATTAAAGGTTGCAGTGTTCTTTCTTGTAAGGTCGGTCAAATCATAAACAGTGGCGTTTAATGTGTCACCTATAACCTCAACTTCCAGACGGATATTCTTTTGGTCAGCGGCCGCCAAGAAGCCTTTGAATTCAGCCGAAAGGGTTGTATAGTCCGAAGCGGTGGAGTAGTTGCGAAGGACAAGACTTAAATCCATACTGCCTGCCTCACTTTTTGCGAATAGCATATAACCCGGTGTGCCGTAGGCATCCTTTTCAAAGAAGTAATTCTGAATACGAAAAGCAATGCCGCCGTAAAGAGAGTTGCCGTTAGTCTTTTTAAGGTCAAGGGAAGCCTTGAAATCTTCAATGTTTGAGTATCCGTTAAGCTTTACCTTTGATTTACTATAGGTTGAGATGCAGTTATCACCAAATGTGATATTGTAATCCGTAATATCATCACCCGTAGTATTTCCGTAAAGGGTATAATAATTACGGTTATCAAGATTATATAAGGGCTTCTCGTGGGTTACATAGTTGGTTGGAACAGTACCCTTAAGGCTAATGTTTTGGAAGGTATGGTTTCCATTTGAAACAAATGCGAAAGAGCCATTATCAAAATATGTTCCGTCACCGTTTGTGCTGTCAGGGATAAGTGTAAACTCGGTAGAATAGCTGCTTTCGGGATTGGCGGCATCTGAAACCGTTACCGAAAGAGTCTTACCCGAAACGGTAATTTTAGTATTAACACCGTTTGTAGCAGTGCCCAAAAGTGAGGTGGCAGTAACGGCGTCGGCCTCGTATTTGGAAGCAGTACTGTATTTGCGTAGTGTAATTTTAACATTACAACTCTCTGCTTCACTAAGCAGAAACAGCATATATCCCTGAGTGCCGAAGGTGGCAGTTCTGAAATCAGAATCCTGTAATCTGAACGAAATTCCACCGTAAAGCGCTTTGGTAGTGCCTAATTTTGTGATTGTAAATTCGGTTTCAAAATCGGTCATACCCTCAGTGCCGTCAATTTTTAACTTTGATTGGCTATCAGCAGTAGTTATGATTTGGTTTTCCGCGTCAAAGGTATTACCGAATGTGGCAACCTCATAATTAGTAGAATTGTATTTATTGCCGTATATATCGTAGTTATCAATATTGTAAAAATCGCCAAAGGTTTTTTCACTATAGGTAATAGCATTGTCAAGTGCCTGCATTTTAAGAGCGCCAGTGCTTGTAACTATTCCGTTTTCTGTAACGGTTGGCGCCTCTTTCGGCACGTTACTTTTTATAACAAAATCGGAAATTTCATTATAGCTTTGGCTAAAGCTTTCGGTTATATCGTATGAGGTGATTTTCATATCTGAGAATGTAACTCTGGAGCCACAGTTTACAAAAAGACCTATTCTTCCGCTATCTATGGTTGGTGCAACATCGCTTTCGATGGTTTGATTTTTAATCTCTATAACACTGCTCGGGTCTTTTTCATTATAAGCGGTAGCGTTAAAGGTATTTCCTAAGCAGTCTACCTCTAAAATATAGGTGTCACCCGGAGTGTAGGGGATAGTTGTAGTAGCAGTTTTAATAACCTTATTTGTAGATTGTGTTGCATCCTCGCTTGCAAAGTAATATCTTGAAAGCTGCATTTTAACGGCGCCGCTTGAAACGGTTAAGAAGCAACGGTAGCCGTCAAATGTACAGACGTTGGTTGTATAGTCGAGCATTTCGCCTATGCGGAAAAGAATACCTGCATTAATTGCGGTTTCATCCTCTACAGGATAAGCAGGGTTGTGAGCGTTATAGTGTGCTGCGGCGGGAATTATTTCAACGCTTGCCTTAAAATCACCGATATTGCGGAATTCTTTACCCGTTACAAGCAGACGTTTGTTTCCGCCTGCACGGCAGGTTGCTATAACATTCTCGTATTCGGGGTCATCCACGAAAGGCTCTGTGCTGAACCAATATTTATCAAAATCGCCAAAGTCGTTAAAGGTATATTCCTTGTTGTATTCGGGGGAATTTTTACTTGTATCGGGGATAAGCTCTCTGATAACGGGAGTTTTAGTAGAGATAAGGTTTGCAGCATCCTGAGCGGCGATGGTTTCTTCGGCATCAGCCTCATTCCATATATCCAAACGGTCGAAATAAGCGCCGCCCGAATAGGTGGAGGTATAGGCTACCGAGATTGTGTTTTCGCCTGCCTGTAATTCAATGCCTGTAATATCATAATAACAGAAGTTGTTGGCATTGCCGCCGTAACCGCCAAGGGCTTTTTTGTATTCTGTGCCGTTTACGGTTACAAGCACTCCACTGCCGTTTGCCAAAAGCGAAAGGGTATATTTACCGCTCTTTTCTGCGTTATAGGTAAATGTGACATCAGCGCCTGTGCTTTTTAAAGCAACACGCTTGCCGCCAGAATAATAGTCGTCATCATAGGTTACAACATCCAAATCATCGTGAGGAGGAATAATGGCTTCTGCCGAGAGTATGCCATTTTCAGCCTCAAGGGAGGTCATATCTATTATTGCTGTACCCGAGGGGATTTGTACGGGGGTGGTGGCATTTATTGCTTTATCAAAGCAGGGTGTACCGTCGGTATTCCAATAAAACTGCTGTGTTCTGATTTCTCTGGGATTAGTATTGGTATCTTCACCGCGGCGGGCGTGGTAAACTACATAGTAATCACTGCCGTCTGGGGACGGAACAAAGGAACAGTGACCTACCGAATAGGTGCTGTTTTCTTCGTTGGTTTCAAATACGGGTTTGTCGGTTTTGGTCCAATCCTCTGTATTTAAGGGATTACCGTTTTCTTTGAGGGTTAAAAGACCTAAGGAATAGGTGGCATCATCAAAGCGATTTACCGAAAAGGCAATATTAAGAGTTTTGCCGTCGGGCGAAATCAGTGCCTGAGGACCTTCGTTTACTGCAGGAATTACAGAATAGGTTTCATATGCGTATTCAGGTCTTGATAGCTCTACACGCTCACTCGAAATAGTATAGGGATTGGACATTTCTGCTATGTAAATGCGCTGGTCAACGCTTTTGTATCCGCTCCAGCCCGACCAAACGGCATAAAGCTTGCCGTTCCATTCAAAAATACTCTGGTCTATAGCCCAATGACCGTCTTTAATATTATAGTCAACCGTTGCTCTGTCAGTATCATTTGTATAGTCGGACTCAACCTCTCTGATTTGACCCTTGAATGTGTATGTGCTGAAAGCGTCCTCGTTTTCGCTCTCTAAAACGTACATACGGTGGTTAGAGGGTGTGCCTGTGCAACCGTTCCAAGCCGATGTGTCTTCTGTCTCGCCATCATAAGCAGTAAAGTATATGTACCAATGACCGTCCACAAAATGAAGCTCGGGTGCCCAAAGCTCTTTAACTATACTGAAATTTTCGTTATCAACAAGCTTTGACAGTGTAAAAACTGCTACGGGGTTGCTGTTAACACGCGATAAATCTCTTGAACGGGAAATGTAAAAACCGTTTCCGGTATACATATAGTAATACCAACCGTCATGATAAGTAACCCAAGGGTCACCGCCAAGGTTAACAAAATGGCTTTGGAAAGTATTATTATCATAAACATTTATTGTATAAACAGTTTCACTGCCGTCAGAAAGGCAGGTGAGTGTAACCGTTCGAAACCACTGAAAAAGAGCGATTTTTAACAACTTAATAGTTTAAAATTGTA
>CAZNTP010000079.1:0-8214 GCA_964575985.1 uncultured Ruminococcus sp.
AATTTCCATAAATTAAAATTTATAACCCCAAACCTCGCTTGAGATTTGGGGTTATATATTTAGATTTTAGAAAGCAGATTATCTATTGACTCATCATCTTTGAAATCAATATCACAAGGCTTTTTGCAGATAGACCAAAGCTCTGTGTGCTCACTGGTTTCGCCTTTTTCTACCGTTTTAAGCTCGCCCAAGGTTTCGAACTCAAGCATAACATTATTTGTATATGTTTCGAAAGAACAACCGCCGTCGGGATAGTTGCCGTTTGGATGGTTTGTATCATACTTTTTGCAAAGAATATCGTCACCCAATACATAATAAGCAGTACCGCAGTTAAGGTCGAAGCCAAGCTTTATAGGCTTTTCAGCCTTTTCATCCTGTCTTAAGGTTACATACTTATTACCCCAATAAATACGGTCGTTGCTCATATCGGTATAGGGCCATACAGACACAATTCTGTTAGAAAGAAGACCTGTATCGTTAGTATTCATAGGAATTATAAGTGTGCCGCCCTTGTCACAAACAGAAAGTGCCCAGATAGCAAATTCCTGTGGCTTGTCGGCAATGTTGGTAACCTTCATAATAACCTGCATATTAGCGTCATCAGCATCCATTTTAAGCTCCATTGTCTTAACAATGCCAACCTCGGTATCAGGAAGAGGTGTAAAGAGCGCACCGTGCTCGGTTACAGTGTAATCAACCTTTCGGTCATCGGGAAGATAGGTTTCAGGGTCGCTTTCGGGGGAAAGCCAGATTCTGTGACCACCGAGGTTTTCCCAAGCTCTGCCCTCACCGAAAAAGTCGGTATATTCCTTACTGGTTTTAGGTGTATAGGCGCTTCTGTCACTCGACATAAAGTTAGTGCCGCCCACAAAGCCAAAGCTGATAATACGGGGACCAAGGTCTACCGTTACCAAAGCCTCAATAACACCGTTGGAAATACTAACGCATCTGCCGTATTCCTTAAAGCTTTCTATTTCTTTTACATTTACCATTTTTATCACTCCGTTTTGATAATTTTTGAACTAAATTCTAATCCGCAGGGTAGCGGTTTTTTAAGGGTTAAACCGAATAAATCGGTAGCTCGGCATTCGGTTTCGAAAACCTGCTGTGCCGCTATATCAAGCCTTTTTATATCTGCCGCACGGGCAATTACAGGTATTTTTGATTTATCGGCGCCCTGCTTTAGCTGAGCCTCACCTCTATTATTAAAGCCCAATACCCTGATATAAGGCGGTGGCTTCATAAAAAAGGAATTGTCAGCCTCTATAAAGCCCGAAAGCACAAGCCTTCTTATCCGAGCCTGTGTATAACGCTTTACTTTAACCCTATTATACAGGTCTTCCACACTTTCTGCAAGTCTTATTGCGGAGAAAAGTTTATTTTCTATACCCTCACTCACATCGGGAAGCATTTTGAGCTCCTCGGCCGTTTTAGTTCTAAGGGCCGAGAGCACCGCCCTATCTAAAAGAGTAATATCTGAAATACTATCGGGGGTAAACAGTGTAAGGGCTTTCTCGCTCATATATTTGCGGCAAAAAGCATAGTCCCCTGCACGTAATTTTTCTCTTAGAAGTGACGCCGACACAAACTCGGCTTCCTCAAACGAATCATGGTCTGCACCTAAGCGCTTTAGCGTTTCAAATTCTAAACTGTAACCAAGCTTTTTAGCCGCCTTTATATATTCAATAGCAAGATTATTATTAGGCTTTGAAAGTACATCGCTTATAAGCCCTGCTTCCTTTGCGGCTTCTTCACGTGCCGCAGCAAAGGTGACACCATTCCGTAGCTTTGCCGATAAATTCTCAGAAAAGTTGTCACTTAAAAGAATATCCGCCGCCGCCGAGAGTGCCTTTATATCGCCGCACTCACTGCCGAACATTATTTTATCGCAACCGATATTTTTAAGAATACTGACTCCGCCCAACGCAAAATTTTCCGCAGTGGACATTGACCAGAGCACAGGTAGCTCAACCACCAAATCGGCACCGCACCTGAGCGCCGCCTCAGCGCGTATTCGCTTTTCGGCTATAGCGGTATCGCCCCGTTGCACAAGGTTACCGCTTATTACCGCCACAACCGTGCCCTGCTCCTTAGCCTTTGAGATTAGGTATTCGTGTCCCTTATGCAGTGGGTTAAACTCGGCAATTATTCCTATAACCGACAAAAATATCACCTCTTTTTAAAAAAGCACTTGAAAAAACTTGTCTTTTAAAGTATTATATATTAGTTAAGGTATGTATATTTTACCACATTAAAAGAATTTCTTCAATACAAGTTTTAAACGGAGGAGTAAAAAATGAAAATTTTCGTTGTTAACGCAGGTAGCTCATCCCTTAAATATCAGCTTATTGATATGGAAAATGAGCAGGTACTTTGTAAAGGTCTTTGCGAGAGAATAGGTGTTACAGGCGCTATTTCTCACAAAGCGGCTGACGGTCGCACCTATGAGGCAGACACCGAAATGCCCACTCACAGCGAGGCTTTCGAGGCTGTAGTTTACGCTATGACACAGAGTGACGCAAAGGTTATTGACTCTTTTGACGAGGTTTCGGCTATAGGTCACAGAATTGTGCAGGGTGGTAGCATCTTTAAGGGCTCTTGCCTTATTACCCCCAAGGCTTTGCAGGACATTGACGATTTAGGCGCTTTAGCACCCTTACATAACCCCGCTCACGTTTTGGCTATCAAGGCTTGCATCAAAACCTTTGGCGACAAGAAGCCTCAGGTTGCAGTATTTGATACATCCTTCCACCAGACCATGCCCGACAAGGCTTATATGTTTGCTCTTCCCTATGAATATTATGAGAAGTACGGTGTTCGTAAATACGGTGCACACGGTACCTCACACCACTTTGTAAGCGACCGCGTTGCCGCTCTTGAGGGTAAGGACAAGAAGGACATTAAGATTATCACCTGTCACCTAGGTAACGGTTGCTCAATCACCGCTATTAAGGACGGCGTTTGTGTTGATACCTCAATGGGCTTTACTCCCCTTGACGGCTTTATGATGGGTACCCGTACAGGTACGCTTGACCCCTCTGCGCTTACCTTTATTGCAGAAAAGGAAAACCTTTCTCCTGCTGATATTAACCGTATCTGCAACAAGGAATCGGGCGTGCTTGGTGTTTCGGGTGTTTCTAACGACAACCGTGACGTTGTAGCAGCAGCAGCCGCAGGTAATGACAGAGCAAGACTTGCAATCGAGATGCAGCACTATCAGATTATTAAATTCGTTGGCTCATATATTGCCGCTATGAACGGTGTAGACGCTATTGCCTTTACAGGCGGTATCGGCGAAAACGATAAGACCTTACGCAAGAATATTTGCGACAGCCTGGGCTTTGTAGGCGTAGAAATCAGTGAAGAGAAGAACAGCATCCGCGGCGAAGAAATTAAGATTTCTACCGAGAACAGTAAGGTTAACGTTTATGTTATTCCTACCAACGAAGAGCTTGCAATCGCAAGAGATACTTTAAAAATCATTTCCGAATAATTTAGAAAACGGAGGCTCGCCTGATGAATATTTGCGAAATTAAATCCGCTATTAAAAACGGCAGTTTTGATAAAAGCTTTACTATGCTTTACGGCGATGTGACCGCCGCCAGAGAGAGATACCTTAAGGCCTGCGAAAGCTTTGAAGAGCTTTATGAAAGCTCGGGTGAAATCCGCCTGTTTTCAGCTCCCGGCAGAACCGAGGTTGGCGGCAACCATACCGACCATCAGCACGGCTCTGTGCTTGCAGGCAGTGTAAATCTTGATGTTATAGCTATAGTATCCCTGAACTCTGACGGTAAAATCCGCATTAAGTCAGAGGGCTACCCAATGGACACCGTAACCGTGGGCGAATTCGAAAAAGCCCCCGGCGAAGAAGGCAAGGCTATCTCCCTTATACGCGGTGTTTGCAGCCGTTTTGAAGATTTAGGCTGTAATATTGAAGGCTTTAACGCATATACTACCTCTAATGTACTTAAAGGCTCGGGACTTTCTTCATCGGCCGCTTTTGAAGTACTTATCGGTAATATTTTGAACGGTCTTTTTGACGGTAAGGCAAGCCCCATAGAAATAGCAAAAATCGGTCAGTTTGCCGAGCGCGAATATTTCGGTAAACCCTGCGGTCTGCTTGACCAGATGGCAAGCTCACTCGGTGGTTTTACATACGCCGATTTTGCTAACCCAGCAGAGCCTATAACCGAAAGCATTGACCTTGATATTAAAAGCTACGGATATACACTTTGTGTTGTTGATACAGGCGGTAATCACGCAAATCTTACAGGTGATTATGCCGATATAACACTTGAATGCAGACAGATAAGCAATGCCTTAGGCGTAGATTTCCTGCGTGACGCTGATACCGATAAATTCTACAGCAGTATTGCCACTTTGCGCAAGGAATGCGGTGACCGTGCAGTGCTTCGCGCCTTCCACTTCTTTAATGAACAGGAGCGTGTAGGCGAACAGCGCACTGCTCTCAAGAGCGGCGAATTTGAGGCTTTTCTTAAAATGGTTAATGCATCAGGTCAATCCTCTTACGATTATCTGCAAAACCTTTATTCCACCTCGGCAGTAAACGAGCAGGGCTTATCGCTTGCTATTGCTCTTACCAAGCAGTTTTTAGGAGAGACAGGTGCATGCCGTGTTCACGGCGGCGGCTTTGCAGGCACTATTCAGTGTTATATTCCTACCGATAGGCTTAAGGATTATAAGGCTATGATAGAAAACGCCTTTGGTGAGGGTAGCTGCTGTGTTCTTAATATCCGCCCTGTCGGTGGATACGAAATTAAATAATTTAACAGGTGTTCCGGGTATGAACCAATATTTAGTTACTTTTTGCCTATTCATTTTGGCATTAGTTTTCTTTGTAATAATAGTTAAGTTTATTTTTGGAATTATTAACTTTTCAAGAAGCTTAAAATATATAAATTCCGAAATCAGACGCACCCACGGCTCTGAACGCAGGTCCTGGCAGCGTAAGAGAAAAAAATTGTTTTTTAAGTTTTTCATTTACTTTAGGGATTAAACCAATATTTTCCGTAAATAATAAGGTAGGAATTACAGTTCCTACCTTATTTTTTTCGGAGGATAGCGTGAAAAATCACGCTATCACACAATATAGGGACGGCGTGTCGCTCGCCAACGCAGTGGCAACCGCGACACATGCCGATTTAATCTCCATTGCCGCTATTGGAGATTTTTATACCTATTTGTGCTGACGCTTTAGCGGCAGAATGGAGATTAAAATGAAAACCAGAAACGCTGTTAGAATTATAAGCTTTTGCTTGGCGGCAGTCATTGTTACCCTTGGTTTTTTAATTAAAACCATTAATAAAACCAACCAATACGCCCTTGAGATAAAAAACTCTTATTCTAAAAATTTTGATGATTTTAACTCTGCGGTAGATAACATTGCCCTGACTCTTAATAAATTGCAGGTTGCTTCAACCGAAAAACAGGCAAGCCGACTGGCAAATATTTTGCTTTCCGAAGCAGAAATTTCAAAAGCGGCGCTATCTCAAATGCCTCAAACGAGCGAGCTTACAACCCTTAACCGTTTTTTCTCGCAGGTCGGTAATTACGCTATGGCCGTATCCAACAGTTTGGCCGACCAAAATAATACTCTGGAAAACGTGGAGGAAAATCTCAGCATTCTAACCGATACTGCCCAAAAAATTGCCGATGCCTCGAATACAGCGCATACAGAGTTTAACAACAGCGAATATTGGGCAGAGGAATTAGAGCAGAAAATCGGCGAGGACAGTGACCTTAATCTTGCCGATTCGCTTGACAAATTAGAGGGAGAGCTTACCGATTTCCCGACACTTATATATGACGGGCCTTATTCCGACCATTTGCTCGAAAAGGAACCCAGCCTTACAGCCGAGGCCCCTACAGTTACCGAGCTTGAAGCACTGGGCACTGCCGCTCTTTTTGCAGATACCGAAAGTACCGCACTTTCTCCTAACGGCAATCTTGACGGGCATATCCCCTCTTATTGCTTTTCGTCAGACGGCATAGATATTGCAGTGAGTAAGGCGGGCGGCCATACCTTATATATGCGAAAGGAACGTCCTATAGAAGATACCATACTAAGCATTGAACAGGCACGCGAAAAGGCCAAAAGATACCTTAGCCGTATAAAAATGGTGGGTTTCAAGGAAACCTATTACTTTTTAAATGAAAATGTGCTTGTGATTAATTTTTGTTATGTAGACGGCGGCACCCTCTGTTACACCGACCTTATTAAAGTAGGTGTAGCTATGGATAACGGCGAAATAGTCTTTTACGAGGCGGGCGGTTATATCGCAAACCACCGCGACAGAAGCTTTGTAACCCCTGCCTATTCCAAAGAGCAGGCAGAGGAAATTTTAAGTGACAGCCTTACCGTCAAGGGCTCAGGCTTTGCTTTAATACCCACCGATTCGGGCGAAGAAATAAGGTGCTACGAATTTCACTGCATCGCCGAAGACGGCACCGAAATTTTAGTTTATATTAACACCGCCACCCTCACCGAAGAGGATATTTTAATACTGCTGAAAAGCGACGGCGGAACTTTAGTAAAATAATGCTTGCATTTTTGAAAAAGATGTGATAGAATATATGAGCATTTGATTTCGCTTAGACCTTACTAAGCGGTTCATTGCCGAAAATTCGACATTGAAGCGGATGGTCCTCTGCGCCTTAGAGCTTACGAACATCTGTAAAAAAATTAAGGAGGAAAAAACATGGACGCTATTAAGGAATTAACAGCCGGTATGCTCAAAAATGACGTTCCCGAAATTCTTATCGGTAGCACCGTAAAGGTACACGTAAGAATTAAGGAAGGTGAAAAAGAGAGAATTCAGGTTTTTGAAGGCACCGTTATTGCAAAGAACAACAGCGGTATTGCAGAAACCTTTACCGTTCGCCGTGTAGCTTACGGTGTAGGTGTTGAGCGTGTATTCCCGGTTCACTCACCCTCTGTTGCTAAGGTAGAACTTATCCGCAAGGGTCGTGTTCGCAGAGCAAAGCTTTATTATCTGCGTGATAGAGTCGGTAAAGCCGCAAAGGTTAAAGAACTCATTTAATCTAAAGGTGGGGAGACGGGGCAAAACCTTGTCTCCCCTTATTTTTTAATTTGTGAGGACTTATATGAAGATATCAGAAATTATATTAAGTTTTCTTAAAAGTATATATTTGAAAATTAAAAATGCTTTTTTGTCCCTTACAAAAAGGCTTTTTCCCCTATTCAAAAAACTAACACCCGAGCCCGAGTTTAATAATAAGGTAGGTTTTCATGTGGACGAATCGGCTATAAATTTTGAAGAACAGAGCCCTGCGCCTATAAAACGCAGTATTTCAAACGAAATTATAGAATGGCTTGAAATTCTTACCACTGCCGTTATTGCAGTTGTTATAATTTTTTCACTTGTTTTCAGAGTGGCTACTATAGACGGTGATTCTATGAAAAACACCCTGCACGGTGCAAATAAGCTTACGGGTGCTGTAGGCGATAAGGTTATAATTACAAATCTTAATTACACACCTGAGCAGGGTGATATCGTAGTAGTATCGCGAAATGTAGAAAATACGGTAGATTCCCAAAGCAGTTCGGCAGAGCCGATAATAAAGCGTGTAATAGCCGTAGGCGGACAGACCGTTAATATAGATTTCAGCAAGGGTATTGTTTATGTTGACGGCGCCGCTTTAAAGGAAGATTACATAAGCACACCTACTACCGATAAGTATGAGGTAGATTTCCCGCTTTATGTGCCCGAGGGCTATATATTTGTTTTAGGCGATAACCGCGGCGACTCGCTTGACAGCCGCTCTTCAAGAATAGGCGAAAACGGTCTTATAGACACCCGCTATGTTTTAGGGCACGCCGTTTTCCGCATTTTCCCATTTGACAGAATAGGCAGGCTTGACAATAAATGATTGATGCAAAGCAGAGTATACAGTGGTTTCCGGGTCATATGACCAAGGCGCGCCGCAAAATTAAGGAGATTTTACCCCTTATTGATGCTGTGGCAGAGGTTGTTGATGCCCGAATACCCCAAAGCTCACGCAACCCTGAGCTTAAAGAAATAATCGGTGATAAGCCGCATATTATTTTGCTTAATAAATGCGATATGGCGGATAAAACCGTAACTGACGGTTGGGTTAAATACCATAAAAAACAAAATATTACCGCTATCCCTATTGCCTGTAAATCGGGTAGGGGACTTTCATCCTTTACGG
>CAZNTP010000080.1:0-8209 GCA_964575985.1 uncultured Ruminococcus sp.
AAGTATACATTTTATATTTTATAATAATATTAAAAATTTGTAAAGAAAAAGAAATTATATTCTCTTTTAAAAATAGTCTAAAAAAGTGTAAATTGTTGTTTGCAATCTACTATATTTTGTGGTAAAATGTTAAAATAGAAATAATATTTTTTAGAATAGGAGTAATATATGTCCTTTCCGTTAGAGAGAATAAGAAATTTTTGCATCGTAGCACATATTGACCACGGCAAATCCACCTTGGCGGACCGTCTTTTAGAGCTTACACAGTCGGTAGCTGAAAGGGATATGGAGGAGCAGATACTTGACAGTATGGATTTAGAGCGTGAGCGCGGTATTACAATTAAAGCCCATGCGGTAACGCTATACTATACTGCGGCTGACGGCAATGAATATGAGCTTAATTTAATAGATACACCCGGTCACGTGGACTTTAATTATGAGGTTTCACGTTCTTTGGCGGCGTGCGAGGGCGCAGTGCTTATTGTTGATGCTTCACAGGGAATTGAAGCGCAGACCTTGGCAAACACCTATCTTGCGGTGGATCACGGACTTGAAATATTACCCGTTATTAATAAAATTGACCTACCCTCTGCAGAGCCTGAGAGAATTAAGGCTGAAATTGAGGATATTATCGGTATTCCTGCCGACAATGCGCCCTTGGTTTCGGCAAAAACAGGCATTAATGTGGAAGAGGTTTTGGAACGTATTGTGACCGATATTCCGGCTCCTAAGGGTGACGCTTCTGCACCGCTTTCAGCCCTTATATTTGACTCTTATTATGACCCATACAAAGGTGTTATTGTTTATTTTCGCGTTATGGGCGGTAAAATAAAGAGTGGCGATAAAATTAAAATGATGGCAACAGGCGCCGAGTTTGAAATTGTAGAGCTTGGAAGAAAGCGCGCGACCTCACTCGAGCCTTGCGATGTTTTAGAGGTTGGCGAGGTTGGCTATTTAGCGGCTTCTATTAAAACCGTAAGTGAAGCGCGTGTGGGTGACACAATAACCTTAGCGGATGCTCCTGCCGCCGAGGCGCTGGCAGGCTACAGAAAGGTAAATCCTGTAGTTTTCTGCGGTATTTACCCAGCAGACGGTGCAAAATACCCCGACCTTAGAGATGCGCTCGATAAGCTACAGCTTAACGATGCTTCACTTCTTTTCGAGCCCGAGAGTTCAAATGCGTTGGGTTTTGGTTTCCGTTGCGGCTTTTTAGGACTGCTTCATATGGAAATTATACAGGAGAGACTTGAGCGTGAATATAATCTTGACCTTGTAACAACAGCACCTAGCGTTGAGTATAAATTTAATCTTACATCAGGTGAGCAAATAACGGTTGATAACCCGACCAATTATCCTGACCCTGCGGTTATTGCCGAGGCTTTAGAGCCTGTGGCTGATGTGCATATTTACAGCCCCAGCGAATATGTAGGAACAATTATGCAGCTTTGTGAAGAACGCCGCGGTGTTTATACCGATATGAAGTATATGGGTGACCGTGTAGATATTCACTATGTTATGCCTATGGGCGAAATAGTTTATGACTTTTTTGATGCCTTGAAATCACGCACAAAAGGGTACGCCAGCTATGATTATGAAACCAAGGGATATGAAAAATCAAAGCTTGTAAAGCTTGATGTAATGCTTGCAGGCGATGTTGTGGACGCACTTTCATTTATAGTGCACACCGATAATGCGTATGCCAGAGCCCGAAAAATCGCCGAAAAGCTTAAAGACTTTATACCAAGACAGCTTTTTGAGGTGCCCATTCAGGTTGCGGTTTCGGGCAAAATTATTGCAAGAGAAACCGTTAAGGCACTCAGAAAAGACGTGCTTGCAAAGTGCTACGGCGGTGATATTACCCGTAAGAAGAAACTACTTGAAAAGCAAAAAGAGGGTAAAAAGCGTATGAGAAAGCTCGGCTCTGTAGAAGTGCCCCAAGAGGCATTTATGGCTGTGCTTAAGCTTGACGAATAGAGGTAAAATAATGGAAGACAGAAGAACTGCCAGAAGAAAGGCGATTATTCGAAGGAGAATATTTTTAAGTGCCTGCTTTGTGGTTTTGGCGCTCGTAGTTGCACTTTTGGTATTTATTATTTCTTCGATATTTACGGCACGTGACGGGGAAAATAATAGCAGTGAAAACAGTAGTACTTCATCCGATATAATTTCTTCTGAAACATTATCAAGTGAAGAAAACACTCAAAGCGAGGATGAAACGGTGAGTAGCGGTCCCGAGTATGTAACAAGGGGCGAATATACGCTTGATGCCAGTTACACCAATTTACTGCTTGTAAACGGTCAAAATCCTTTGCCTGACGGGTATGATACCGAGGTGCGCCAATATCTTGTGGAGATAGACCAGCAATACCGAAATAATGACAATGTTACACAAATTCATAAGGACATTTATCCGTATATAACCGCCATGGTGGCTAATGCTCAAAAGGATGGGGTAGATTTAAGGGTTTGGTCGCCGTTCAGAAGCTATGCCATACAAAAAGATTTATTTCAAAAGCAAGTGGCGCGTGTAGGCGGTGATGAGGATAAAGCCGCAACCGTTGTAGCAAGACCGGGAACAAGTGAACACAACACAGGTCTTTGTGCCGATTTTAATATGGCAAGCGATGCATTTGAAGATACCGCTATGTATGAATGGATGGTAGAAAATGCCGAGGATTACGGCTTTATAATGCGTTATTCGGCAGAAAAACAGTCGATAACAGGGGTTATTTATGAGTCCTGGCATTGGCGCTTTGTGGGTATTAAGCACGCGAAAAAAATTAATGAATTGGGTATGTGCCTTGAAGAATATGTCGAATGGTTAGAAAACGAAAATAAAGAAACAGAAAAAATAATAGACAATTAAATTTGGGGATAATTTTATGAAAAAAGGGTTTGACAATCAAAAATATATAGAATTGCAGTCGCAGAATATCAGAAAGAGAATAGCACAGTTCGGCGGTAAGCTTTATATGGAGTTTGGCGGCAAGCTTTTTGACGACTATCATGCGGCGAGGGTGCTTCCAGGCTTCCAGCCTGACGCTAAGGTTAAAATGCTTTTAGAGCTTAAAGACGATGCCGAAATAGTAATAGTTATTAATGCGGATGCTATTGAAAAGAACAAGCGCAGAGGTGACCTTGGTATTACCTATGATTTGGATACCTTGCGCCTTATTGACGCTTTCAGGGAAATAGGACTTTATGTGGGCAGTGTGGTTATTACCTGCTATACCGGTCAGCCCTCAGCTGAAAATTTTGAAAAGAGGCTTAAAAGCCTTGGAATTAAGGTTTACCGTCATTATCCTATTAAAGATTATCCCTCTAATATTCCGCTTATTGTAAGTGAGGATGGTTTTGGCAAGAACGATTATATTGAAACCAGCCGTCAGTTAGTGGTTGTAACAGCACCCGGTCCCGGTAGCGGTAAGATGGCTACCTGTCTTTCCCAGCTTTACCACGAGCACAAGCGCGGTATTACGGCGGGCTATGCTAAGTTTGAAACCTTTCCGATATGGAGTATTCCGCTTAAACACCCCGTAAATGTGGCTTATGAGGCGGCAACCGCCGACCTTAACGACGTTAATATGATAGACCCATTCCACCTAGAAGCATATAATGAGACTACGGTTAACTATAATCGCGATATTGAAATTTTCCCAGTGCTTAACTCTATGCTTGAAAGTATTTTGGGTGAGTCGCCGTATAAGAGTCCTACAGATATGGGTGTTAATATGGCAGGCTTTGCTATATGTGACGATGAGGCGGTAAGGACAGCCGCTAAGCAGGAGATTATAAGAAGATATTATGCCGCTCTTGTAAATGCCCGTCAGGGTATGGGAGAGAGCTCAGATGTAGCTAAAATTGAGCTACTTATGAAACAGGTGGGCGCAACACTCGATGCGAGACCCGTTGTAGCCGCAGCGCTTAAAAAGGCAGAGGACACATCTGCGCCTGCAGTAGCAATAGAGCTACAGGACGGCACAATTATTACGGGAAAAACCTCAAGTTTATTGGGTGCTTCGTCTTCGCTTTTACTTAACTGCTTAAAGGTGTTGGCAGGCATACCCGACGATATCAATCTAATTTCACCCACCATTATAGAGCCTATACAGAAGCTTAAAACCGATATTATGGGCAACCATAATCCAAGGCTTCATATGGATGAAATATTAATAGCGTTATCTATTTGCGCGGCGACAAGCGATATTGCTCGCAAAGCGCTTGACCAAGCTCATAAGCTTAAAGGCTTGGAAGCTCATTCAAGTGTTATACTGTCGCGTGTAGACGAAAACGTTTTCAGAAAACTTGGTATTAATATCACATTTGAGCCTAAGTACCAGACCAAAAAGCTTTATCACAATTAATTTTTAGTATAAAAAGGACAAGTATCTGTCGGTTTGACGGATACTTGTTTTTTAATAAAACTATGTTAAAAAATTAGCAATTATTGACCGTGGTTTTTGTGTGTGATAAAATAAAAAAGATAAAAGTGTTGGAAGTTAGGAGACTTGCAAATGAATATATTAGTATGCATCAAGCAGGTGCCGGGGTCTAATAATGTTCAGGTAGACCTGAAGACCGGTGTGCTTATAAGAAACGGTGTTGAGAGCAAAATCAACCCTTATGATTTATATGCCTTGGAAACGGCGCTGTCAATAGCTTCAAAGTACGGCGGCAGGGTAGAATGTATTACAATGGGACCGCCTCAGGCAAAGGCTATTATTACCGAAGCGGTTTGTATGGGTGCAGAGTGTGGCACCGTGCTTACCGACCGCAAATTTGCGGGCGCGGATGTGCTTGCAACCGCCTATACATTATCGCAAGGCGTTAAGAAGTGCGGTGAGTTTGACCTTATAATCTGCGGAAAGCAGACTACCGACGGTGACACCGCGCAGGTAGGCGCAGAGCTTTCTGAATACCTTTATATACCTAATGTTTCTAACGTACTCAGTGTTGAAGATATATCTGACGGAAGACTTACACTAACTGCCTCTTTGGATGGGGCTATTGTAACCCAGACTATAAAAATGCCCTGTCTTATTTCGGTTGACGGGGATATCAATACACCGAGACTGCCATCTTACAAGGTTAAAAAATCTATTGGTGACGATAAGGTTAAATTCTTAACTTTCGAGGATTTTGATGACCAAAATCCCAATAACTACGGGCTTTCGGGCTCGGCTACTCAGGTTGAAAGAATTTTCCCGCCTGAGAAGAATGAAGAAAAACAGGATATTACGGGAAATGCTACTGAGCAGACCGAAAAGCTTTTTGCTATGCTTAGCAGTAAAAAGATGATATAGGAGGGGAAATAATGGGTAAGCTACAAATTCATCAAAATCTTATTAATTCCCTTAATGCTGACGGACTTGTAAAGCTTTGTCCGTTTGGGGCAATTTCCTATAACGGAAAAGAACTTGAGATTTCATCGGGCTGTAAAATGTGCAAGCTTTGCGTTAAAAAGAGTAGCGGACTTATTGAATATGTCGAGGAAGCGGTAGCAGAGCTTGATAAATCAGAGTGGAACGGAATTTGCGTTTATGCCGATTGCAGCAGCGGTGACATACATAGAGTAACCTTTGAGCTTTGTGGAAAAGCACAGGAGTTAGCAAGTGTAACAAAGCACCCGATTTATGCGGTTATGATAGGCTATAACTGCGCCGAAAATGCCCGCAAGCTTTTGCATTACGGTGTAAATAAGGTTTTTGTTTATAATGATATAGCCTTTAAGGATTTCAGAATTGAGCCCTACACCGCGGCATTTTGTGATTTTATTGAAAGGGTAAAGCCCTCGTCAATATTAGTGGGCGCTACTAATTTAGGTCGTCAGTTAGCACCCAGAGTGGCGGCGCGTTGCCGTTCGGGACTTACTGCCGACTGTACAGTGCTTGAAATGAAAGAAAACACCGATTTAGTGCAGATAAGACCTGCCTTTGGCGGTAACATTATGGCTCAGATTATAAGTCCGAATACCAGACCGCAGTTCTGTACCGCGCGCTACAAGGTGTTTTCTGAGCCTAAGCCCACAGAAAAGGCTACGGGCGAAATTGTTAATATGGCTGTAACTGCCGAAATGCTTAAATCTGATATAAAGGTTATAAAGACCACCCAGAAGCCAAAGGATGTGGATATTGCTGAGGCAGATATTATAGTTGCAGTAGGCAGAGGTGCCAGCAGTGAGGGTATGCTACAGTATGCTAAAGAATTAGCCGACTTGCTCGGCGGTGTTGTTGCCTGTACAAGACCGTTAGCTGAGAATAATGTTTTTGATGCTAAGCGGCAGATTGGTCTTTCGGGCAGAACGGTAAAGCCCAAGCTTATATTCTGTCTTGGTATTTCGGGCGCAGTGCAGTTTGCGGCAGGTATGAAGTCCTCTGACTGTATAATTGCGATTAATACCGATAGCAATGCCCCAATATTTGATGTGGCGCATTACTGCGTTGTAGGGGATGTAAATGAAATTGTACCTATGCTTATAGAAAAGATAAAGGAGGCTAAGGCTGATGTATAATAAGGTTACTAAAGAAGATATTTCGGTTTTATCCTCTATAGTAGGGGAAGGCAACATTCTTTTTGGAGATGCTATCAGCCACGATTATGCCCACGATGAGCTTGGCGGCATAGAAAAAATGCCCGAGGTGTTGGTGCGTGTCCGCTCTACCGAAGAAATATCAGCTATAATGAAGCTGGCATATGAGCGCAATATCCCTGTAACAGTAAGGGGTAGTGGCACAGGTCTTGTAGGCGCGGCGGTGGCTATTGAGGGCGGAATTTTGCTTGAAACCACGAAAATGAACAAGATATTAGAGCTTGATGAAAGCAATTTGACCGTTACTGTAGAACCCGGTGTGCTTTTAATGGAGCTTGCCGCTTTTGCCGAGGAAAATGACTTTTTATATCCACCCGACCCCGGTGAAAAATCCGCCACAATAGGCGGTAATATTTCCACAAATGCAGGCGGTATGAGAGCGGTTAAATACGGTGTTACACGTGACTATGTAAGAGCGCTCACGGTGGTTTTACCCAACGGTGATATTGAGCATTTAGGCGGTAAGGTTGCCAAAAACAGCTCGGGCTATAGCCTTAAGGATTTGGTTGTGGGCTCAGAGGGTACCCTTTGCATTATTACCGAGGCGGTTTTAAAGTTAGTGCCGCTTCCAAAGGTATCGGTTAGTCTTTTAGTGCCTTTCCCTGATATGAAAAGTGCTATTGAAGCAGTGCCCAAGATTATCTGCTCAAAGATAACGCCTACAGCTATTGAATATATGTCGAGAGATACTATTCTTTTTTCAGAGGATTATCTCGGCAAAAAATTCCCTGATACTAAAAACGATGCTTATATTTTACTTACCTTTGACGGTAATACCACTGAGCAGGTTGAAGCCGATATGAGCACCGTAGCAGACCTTTGCTTAGAAATAGGAGCACTTGACGCTTATATTGTTGATACCGATGAGCGTAAAAAGTCGGTTTGGTCGGCAAGGGGTGCTTTTCTTGAAGCGATAAAGGCGTCTACTACAGAAATGGACGAATGTGACGTTGTAGTGCCCGTAAACAAGGTTGATGAATTTATAAAATTCACACACGCGCTATCGGATGAAATGGGTGTGAGAATTCCAAGCTTTGGTCACGCAGGTGACGGTAATTTGCATATTTATATATGCAGGGACGGCCTTGGTGAAAAGGAATGGGAAGAAACACTTGGTACCTGCTTTGAGCGTATGTACAAAAGAGCAGAGGAATTGGGCGGTTTAGTGTCGGGTGAGCACGGCATAGGCTATGCTAAACGCGATTATCTAAAAAAACAGTGCGGTGACACGCAGATTGCACTTATGCAGGGAATAAAAAAGACCTTTGACCCCAAAAATATTCTAAACCCAGGTAAAGTGTGCTTTTAAAATTAAACAGTCGGGAAAAAGCGTGTTATCCTTAACGGAGTATTACGCAAACCGAGTGGGATGACAGAAAATACAGTATAGTCGTCATTGCCTATACTGTATTTTTCACTCTGCAAGGAATTTGATTCAGGTATACTTGTACTTTTGAGGTAGCTTTCAAAAGTCATAATTGAAATAATTGAAATTTTTGTGTCTTTATCCTTCTAAAGTCTTGACGAAGCAAAAAAAGTATGCTATAATATTATAGAATTGAAAAGTTATAATAATATTTAATGGATCCAGCTGTCTGCAGAGGAAACTGGATCCATTTT
>CAZNTP010000081.1:0-8033 GCA_964575985.1 uncultured Ruminococcus sp.
TCCTTTTTTAATTTTGAGCGCACTAAAATATAGGGAACATAAATATCGACTTTCAAGAAAACAATAACAAAATCGAGTTTCAAAGAAAAAATAAATAAAATTTCCATTTAATTTTTGTAAACATATATAAATTTTAAGTTTTTTACATAAAAAACAGCACCTATCCGAAGATAAGTGCTGAAATTTATATTTTATTTATAGTACCTCCATTTTGGAGTTACCATTGCTTCAAAATCAAGGTCAGTTGAAACGGTCACTTTAAACTTTTGTTTTACACGCTCTTCTGTGTTCGGTTTCGGCACCGGTAGGTCAAGAGCTTGAAGCAAATTATGCCAACTTGTAACATTATAATATGGTGCCAATCCCCGCCAACTAATTACACCACTTTGTCTGCGATGGTCAAAGTCATCACTGCTTGACGGACGAAGTCTCAGATACTCTTCAACAAATGCCTTGGTGTGTTTTTCTTTGCGTTCTTCATATGTAATTTTGGGCACGGGATAATTTTCCTGTAGCCACTGGGACAAGTTCACCTTGTACCTGTGTTTAAAAACGGGGTGCGGCGGCATACCTTTTTTCTTAAAATCAGTTGTCGTAGGATAATGCCCCTCGTCCTCTTTGAACTGCTCAATTCTGTCACGAATCGTCTTGTCAGTCCAGTTATTAAGCGGCATATCTTCTAAAATGTCGCCGAGTTTCTCGCAAATCTCGGTGTTCTTTTTGTCTCGTGAGAGTTGCGAAATTGCCTGTAGTAATGCGGTTTTTCTGGTCATAGCTATAGAAATCCTTTCTTGGATTTCGACACTCTATAATCATTGGAACTGCATAGGTCGAAAACCGTACATTTTGAGTGATGTCAAAATTATCAATGGACTTTATAAGCCCTATGCATCCCACCTGAAACAAATCGTCAAGATTTTCCCCTCTGCCTGTAAAGCGCTGAATAACGCTCAGCACCAGCCTTAAATTTCCGCTTATTAGCTCCTCTCTGGCAGAGGAGCTTCCGTTTTTAACCTCCTTTAAAAGCCTTTCCTTTTCTTTTTCCTTTAAAACAGGCAGCTTCGAGGTATCCACCCCGCAAATTATAACCTTGTTCTTATACATTGAAGGCACCTCCGTAACTCTCGTTAAAATTATTACCTCAATGTAATGCTAATAAACTATAAAAATATTTTTTGTTTCGACAGGATTTGCTTGATTTTTCCGGAAGTGAAAAGCGGTCGCTTTTAGGGTAGGTAAATAATAATTAAAAACCCCTATGGTAGAAAAAAGAAACTACCATAGAGGCGGTCTTATACCAATAAAAAATATTTTCTCAACTTTTGTCCTATATTCTATTTTACCAACGCACTGAAAGCGGCAATATCTTCCTCACGGGTTATTTTTATATTGTTTATACTGCTTTGGATAAAGTTAATGTCATAGCCCAAATTATACATAAGCATTGTAAAGCAGGATTCGTTTAAAGTGTGCCCCTTTTCCAATGCCTTAGCAAACACCTCATTCATAATAGAAAAGCGGTGGGCTTCGGGAGACTGCAGGGCTATCACAGAATTTCTGTCAATATAAGAGGGATTCCCACCCGAAATATCAAACTGAACATACTCATTCATCAAGTGGCAAATGGTAGCGCTTCCCTTCTCTGTAGCCGATTGTAAAAGTCTTGAAATCATTTCCGAGCTCACCATCGGTCTTGTTGATTCCTGAATTATTATAAGGTCTTCGGGGGAATAAATATTTTTCATATAATCCAAGCCGTTTTTAAGCGATATAATACCGCTGTTACCCGCCAAAACAATACCTTTAAGCTTTGTTATGCCGTATTGCTTGGCATAGGCCTTGACAATGTTCTCCCAGCCCTTGAGACAAACCACATATATATCATCTATAGCAGGATGCGACTGATAAACCTCCATACAGTAAACCAAAATGGGCTTGCCGTTAACATTAATAAACTGACTCGGTATATTCTGCCTGTTTCGCCCCGATTTGCCGCCTGCCAGAATAACAGCTATATTTTTGTTTCTCTTGCGGTCTAAAACATCAGCTGCAGTGACCAAATTTTCGGTGTTGACGTTATAGCCGCTTATAAGCGCTTCGGGCGTGGTATCAAGCACATCTGCAAACCTTTTAAGCTTTTTTTGAGATACATCATTTTCGCCCGACTCAATTTTTGCAATGGTAGACCTTGTTTTATATCCCATAGCGTCCGCCAATTCCTGTTGCGACATTCTAAGCTCAAATCTTCGCTTTTTAATGTTATCCCCTACTGACACAAAAACACCTCTTTTTGCTGTTTTGTATATTATAAATCAACATTCAGTGATTTGCAAGACCATTTTCACCCAAAATCACGCTTTTTATTGACTTTTTGTTGATTTTTAATATAATAAACATACTACATTAAAAAGGAATTTATAATATGAAAGCAATTATTTTTAATTCAGGTCTTGGCAACCGTATGGGTGATTTTACAAAGAATAATCACAAGTCTATGGCACGTCTTAAGGACGGCGAAAGCATTTTCCACCGTCAGATACGACTTTTAAGCTTAGAGGGTATTACCGATTTTATCGTAACAACAGGTCCTTTTGAAGACCAGCTCAAAAACGAAGCGGCAGATTTCCCCGAACTCAACTTTACATTCGTACGTAATGACATTTACGACAAAACAAACTACATATATTCAATGTATTTGGCTCGCGAATTTATGAATGATGACCTTCTTTTCTTCCACGGCGACTTAGTATTTAACCGTAAGTTAATACACGATGTTCTGGCAAGTGAAGATAAGAATACCGCAACCGTAAACTTTAAAAAGGCTTTACCCGAAAAAGATTTTAAAGGCAGAGTTAAGGACGGTAAGGTTTTAGAGGTTTCAATTCATATATTTGACGAGGATTGCTTCGCATTCCAGCCTTTTTATAAGATGGAAAAAGCGACCGCATCCCTTTGGATTGACAAGGTTGTAGAGTTTATCCACAAGGGCGAAGACAAGTGCTATGCTGAAAATGCGCTTAATGAAATTTTTTCAACTCTCAATGTTCGTGCGTTCTCTTATGAAAACTACTACATTGATGAAATCGACAATCTGGACGACTACGCCCGTGTAACAGCCGAAATTCTCCCCTATGACCAAGCCGATGCTGAGATTTTTGGTTAGGAGATAGCTTATGTCAGAAAAAATCAAGGAAAAATTCACTTACGGCTATAACAGTGAAGAATTTGCAAGGTTTAAAAAATATGCCTGGCTTATGCTTTTAAGCTTTGGCTTTACCTACCTTTTCTTCTATAACGGCCGCCAAAACATAAATTTGGTTATGCCGCTTATGAAGGAAGCCTTTAAATCCGACCTTGGTACAATCGGTGTTGTATCCTCAGCGCTTTTCTGGTGCTATGCCTTCGGTCAATTGGTAAGCGGACGTCTCGGCTCATATTTCGGATATAAGAAATTGATGATTTTCGGCGTTGCTTCCTCGGCTATTCTTAATGTGGCTATTTCTTTCCAACAAAATCTTGCCATTATTGCAATACTTTGGGGACTTAACGGCTTTTGTCAGGCAATGGTTTGGTCTAACGGCGTTGGCGTTATCAACAACTGGTGGCCCAAGGAAAAACGCGGCTTTGCATCGGGCCTTGCTACCGCCTTTTCGGGTGTTGCGCAGGCAGTAACTTATCTTACAGTTAACTGGTGTCTTATTTTAAACCCCGAATGGACATGGCGTGCAGGCTTCCGTTACCCTATTGTTCCTATGGTGCTTATCCTCATAGTCTTTATACTTTTCTTTAAGGAAAAACCCGAGAACATCGGTCTTAAAGCCTTTACAGAAGAAAATGCAGAGCTTGACAGTAACGATAGCGCTCTTGAAGCAGAGATTGCTAAAAAAGGCTTCTTCTATCCTTATAAGCTTCTCTTTAGTGAGCCCAAGGTATGTATCTTCTGCTTAATTTCTGCAATTGCAGGTATCGGCCGTTACGGCTTACTTACTTGGATTCCCACCTATTTCACCGAAGAATTAGGCCTTACCCTTAAAGATGATATGTTCACCTATATAGTTCTTCCTTTAGGACAGGCCTGTGCAATGTTCGTATTCCCCTTTATTACCGATAAGGTCTTTAAAGGCAAACGCGAGCCTATGCTGATTTTAGCATCTATAGCGGCTTTCTGCGGTATGATTTGCTTCCCGTTATTCAGAACTCAAATGCCCGCAACAATTATGCTGTTCATAGTAGGCGTTTTCAGTATGGTAACAGGCGTTATCTGGGCAATAGCAGGCGATATGGGCGGCAGAGCACTTTCTTCAACCGTTGTCGGTGTTCTTGACTGGGCAGTATATATGGGCGCCGCAATTCAGGCATCAATATTCGGCTTTGTTAAGGATGCATTCGGTTGGCCTGCAATATTTATTACAATCGGCTGTCTTTATATAGTCATGCTCCTGCTTACCCTTGCGGCACGCAAAATGAAGATGAAAAATTTATAATATTATCCTTTATAAAAAACTAAAAACCGTAAGTATTTATTAACTAATACTTACGGTTTTATTTTTTTGCAAACTCTTCACCTGTTATTAAATAATTAATTGATACATTGAAATACTTAGACATTTGAACAAGCAATGATAACGACGGCTCTCTCTTACCACTTTCATAATGCGATAACGATTCTCTTGAAATATTTAAATCCATCGCAACCTTTAGCTGATTTAAATTTCGTTGCTTTCTTATTTCCTTTAAACCAACCATCAAATCACCTCTTTTATTTATTGTAACAATTTGTTACAATAAATGTGTTACATATTTTTTAATTACCTACACCGAAAAAACAATTGATAAATAGAAGTATTTATGATAAAATATAAAAGCCAAGCAAAACTTAATAAGCAAATGAGTAGATAATTTTGTTTCAACAGATTTATCTTTATTAGTGCTGCAGACAATAATTTTACGAATTTGGTAAAAACACAAATTCCCACAAGTTATTGTGTGTGGCTTTGCCTATCATTTGCTTGAGTTTTGTTTGGCGACAACTGGGGTTTGTGCTTTTCGGTGCGATGACTTCGGTTGTCGCACTTTTTTATTCGGTGGGTATTCTAAATTGCAGAAAATAAATATAAAAAAATCAGCAGTTTTTATAGGGCACAATGAATGTTGGGATATAAACAAAACAGATATTTCAACCGCCTCAGAAAATTTAATACAACAGGGTATAGAAGTGTTTTTTTCGGGCGGTATGGGGCGTTTTGATTGGCTTGGGGCAGAGGTTATTTATGACCTGAAAAAGAAATATCCCCAAATTAAAAACATTCTCGTAATCCCTTATCTTCATTTTAATATACGGGACGAGAATATTTTCGATTAAATTATCTTTCCCGAATGTCTTGAATGCTGTCATTACAAATCAGCTATTATGAAAAGAAACCGATACCTTGTTGAACATTCCACACACGCAATATGCTATGTTACTCACAGTTGGGGCGGAGCGGCTAAAACCTATGAATACGCAAAAAAGAGAGGATTACAAATTATAAATATATGTAATAAGTAAAAAAACAAGGCAAGAAAGAACTTGCCTTGTTTTCTTTTTTACTCTAAAATATAAATTTCCATATTGCGCACACCAAATGATACGCAAGCGCTTTTAGAACTCATAAACAAATCTACGCCTGTGGGGTATCTTCTTATGAATCCACCGGTATCAGCCGCTACTGCATAACCGTAAACCACTTTTCCGTCAGGTGATTTAATATAAAGCTTTGTGCCGTAGGGAATTACCTTAGGATTAACTGCAATATAACCGGGCTTAGGTGCTACACCTGTTGCACAGTTATTGCCAGTATAGGTATAAGCTGTAGCTCTTACGGTCATTTTGGATTTATAATTTACAGGATTGCCGTTAGCATCAAGCTCAATAGCACTGCTGGGGGTTAAAACAGATACAGATTTTACATCTGCGCTGGTCTTAACAGCGGCAGGCTTTTCCTTAGTTCCTACTAATTTTTTTGCATTAACAGCGGCGGTAATTACCTCTGTGCTGTTCACGGTTTTTTCTACAGAAACGCCGTTAACAAGCTTTTCGGTATAGTTTACCTGCTTTAATCCCTCACTACCGGAGCTTAGTGTCTTAACCTCACCTTTAAGGGTAGTGTTAGAATAAACTGTTTCGGTTGTAAAAGGAATAGCCTCGGTATAGCTACCGTTTACATAGTCAATATCGGTATAATCGATATAAACAGTTTCGGTAATTTCGGTATCAAGCGCGGGCTCTACAAAATCGAATTCATCGGTAGTAATTCCTGCAAGTGCCAAAGCATCTGCAACTGTGCCACCTTTGAATTCAATCTCAAGGGTTTTGTCCGCTTGAGTAATATACACGGGATATGTGTATGCAATCTCTACCGTAGTGGTTCTACCGGCAATTTCAGTAGCCTCTATATCATAGCGGTCAGATTTCAAATTCACACCGCTAAGAGCAGAAGTTACACTGCCGTTTAAGGTACGTATGGTATAGGTGTTTTCGCCGTCAAAAATATTTACGGTGTAAATGGAACAGCCAAGTAAAGTACTTACTGCAATGGTAATAGCAGTCATAACTGCTATACAACCCATACGCATTTGTCTGCAGGCAAAAAGCTTGCTAAGACAATACTTTATTTTTTCTATCATCCAATAACTCCTTTTAATTGGGGCTCTTTAAAGCCTCAAAAATTAATAGTTTTTTTCGGGACTTGTGTATTGTACACAAAAAACCCCACTGTGTCAAAGCCTTAAAAATTGACTTTTTTGTGTTTTTTGCCTAAAAAAACAGCTTTTTTTAAAAAGTTACAAAGCTGTAACCTTTTAAAAAAGGGCTTTTCTTGCCATTTTTTGACATTGGAATTGTGCACTTCTACAAATTTTGAAGCTAAAAATGCCGAAAAGCCCTTAAATAGCCCGTTTTTACACTAAAAGTGGTGGAAGTATAGCGTTTTTTTTAAAAATTCTACTAAATATCGTGGTTGAAAATTTTAAAAATTTCTTTACAATAAGTCCCGATTATGCTATATTAATCTTGATATGTGCAAGGATATACCTATATATTATATGTATGTAGCCTTTACTCTGTATATACATATATAATATATATGTGTGTCCAAGCATTTATATTAAAGGTTGTTAAAATTATTTGAGGAGAAAATGGAGGAAGTAAAAATGAAACTTTTCTTTGATGTGCACGATAAACCGAAATTTCCTCAGCTTATCGTGTTCGCAATCCAGCAACTGCTCGCTATTATGGCGGCAACCCTAGTAGTTCCCGTAATCATCAATTCAAACGCAAGTCTTGAAGGTAAAGACGCTATGAGCACCGCCGCCGCCCTTTTCGGCGCAGGTGTGGGCACATTGGTTTATGTGCTTTTCACAAAGGCTAAAAGCCCTGTATTCCTTGGCTCGTCCTTTGCATTCATAGGCTCTATGACCGCCGCCTTTGCAGGCGCCGCCAGCGTAGCTGTAGGCTATTTAGGTCTAATTATCGGTGCTTTCTTTGCAGGTCTGGTTTATGTAATTATTGCAATTATAGTAAAGCTTGTAGGCGTTAATTGGATTAATAAGCTTATGCCTGCCGCTGTTATAGGCCCCACAGTTGCAATAATCGGTCTTTCCCTTGCAGGCAGTGCTGTAGGCGACTTGCAAAAGCCCAATGTTGAAGGTGGTTCTACCCTCATCGCAGTTCTTTGCGGTGTTATAACACTTATTGTTGTAACCATCTGCTCTACCTACGGTAAAAAGACCGCAAAGCTTATCCCCTTTATTATAGGTATACTCGCAGGCTATGCCGTTGCAGGTATATTTACCGCTATCGGCTTTGCCGCAAATATTGATGCTCTTAAGATTTTAAATGTAGCGCCTCTTACCGCTCTCGTAGCTGACGGTATTACCTTAAATACCTTCTTCACCGTTCCCGATTTCACATTCCTTACAGCTTTGGGCGGCTTTGGCGAGCTTAGCGGCTCATATATCGGTACAATCGCAATGGCTTATACTCCCGTTGCATT
>CAZNTP010000082.1:0-7971 GCA_964575985.1 uncultured Ruminococcus sp.
CTATTTTTCTTAGTAAGTGGTCTGCAGGTACAAATTCTTCTATGCTGAACATTTCAAGCTGGTCTCTATGTATTCTGTCTTTTACTATCATTTTTATCACCAACTTTATTATACCATAAAATGCAGAAAAAGCCCAGTGAAAATTGGACTTTTTCGACAGTCTGACAGTCGCATTTTGCGACTGCTTATATTTTTTGAAGATATTTCGAACTAATTCAGGTCGGCGCATAAATATGATTAAATAATTTTAAAAAATTAGTTTTATAACATCTTAAATTATGATATAAGGATTTGAGTTTTATTAAAATAACTTTTCCCAAGAGGATTTAAAAATAATAACTTTATCGTTCTCCCAATTTCTTACGGTATTGGGTGTGGTATTATAAAGTCTTGCGAATTCGGTTATGGTCAAACCCAATCTGTTTCGCAAGGCTTTTATTTGTTTGCCTTGACCTTTATAAAGGAACAGATTATAGTCATCCAACAATTTTTTGATATTTACTCCAAAAAGCTTTGCTAATTTTTTTAGCTTGTCCGGCGGATATAAATCGTGTGTAGTTGATTCATAATTAATATATGTACTACGGTCTATTCCAATTTTATCGGCGACATCTTTTTGTAAAAGATTATTCTTATATCTATACCATCGTAATTTTTCACCTGTGTTTTTTAATAAATCAGGATTTGGATTGGAATTTAAAAAATGGATAGCCTCTTGTGATAATGGAATTTCTTCAATTTTTAAGGTCATGGCATAAAGAGGTTTGAATATAAATTCACCGTATTTTGTCTGTGAATTTATGTTATAAAGCGAGTAGGATGATAACATCGGGTCTCCGGAAGTAGTGTACTGAGTGTTTTTTTGACCGATTTTGGGGTAAAAATCGCATATTTTACGGTGATTTGAAACTCGTGTGGACGCACTGAGAGTATCACTTTTTCAATACACCTTGAAGCATAGGTGGCCAGCCGTATGTTTTTGTCGGGTTTAAAGGTGGAAACTGCCTTTATAAGTCCTATTGTGCCTATAGAGATTAAGTCATCCTGCTCAGCGCCTGTGGCATAATATTTTTTAACGATATGCGCAACCAACCTTAAATTATGTTCAACAAGCGTGTTTCGGGCATCAATATCACCATTTTGGCTTTTTTCAAGCAACTCGGTTTCTTTTTTAGCGGATAACGGTTGCGGATATGCGCCAGACCCCGTTACATGAAGCGCAAAATAATAGATGCTTGCGGCAAGCTCTAATAAAAGCTTAAACATTAAAACAACACCCCTTTAGTCATATACTTATATATATGACTAAAGGGGCTTGTCGCTTGCGAATTAATTTAATGCTTTGTGAAGCTTATAAAATCAGCCTTTGGCGAAACCTTGAATTTTGTTTTGTAGGCACGGTAAAAGGTGCAGTAATCATTGAAGCCGCTTTTTGTATAAGCAGTAGTAGGATGCACACCGTTTTTTAAAAGCTCTTTTGCAATTAATAGTCTTTTTGTAATTATGTATTCCCATACAGTAGAGCCGGTCATTTGCTTAAACCGGCGGTTGAGATGAGATTTACTAAGGAAGAAATTTGAACAAATAGAGTCAAGGCTTATGTTTTCGGTCAGGTGAGTGTTGATATACTCAATTATATCCGAGGTGCTGTCAGGGTGGCTTTCGTCAATACTTATATCGTTATAATGCTGGGAAAGCTCGTGTATCAGAACGGTAAGGTAAATTCGCTTCTCAAATTCGGTATTTGAATTACACATATTATGAAGATAGTAAAGCCAATTAGTATTACTGAATTTTGATGCGGCATAACGGTTGTTTTTTCCTAAAGGCTTATTGTTTAAAAAATTTAAAAGCAGTTCTTTATTATCACCAAGTAGCGCGTCGATATTAAAATTCACGATAATTCTTTCATAAGGGGCTTCGGTATTAATCAGCAGGGTATGAGCCTCTGCTTTTTTTATTATAAGAATATCGCCGCTTCTTAAATTATAGATATTGCCTTCAACATAATATTTTGCATTTCCAGATAAAAAGCAGTAAATTTCATAGGTGTCGTGGGTGTGCATTTGGAACATATCAAGGTCGGGCTTTTGTGTATAATTTTTATTTGCAACAATTATAGGTGAGTTCAAGCAAATCATCCTTTCAAAGTTATATTACTCAAAAATGATTATATTTGCAATGTTTTTCTGACTTTTTTTAATATAGATTTATAATTTAAACGGTAATATAATAAAAATACAAACATTCTATCTAGAGGTGAACAGTAAATGAAGGGTATTAAAATCTTTGCTTTCGCTGATGAAGCCGACTCCAAAATTGATGGACAAATTGATGCTTTAAAACGAAATGGGCTTGACGGTATTGAAATCAGAGGTGTAGACGGCGAAAACATATCGGATATATCACCGCAAAAGGCAAGAGAGGTAAAAAACAAGCTGGACAGTAACGGTCTTATCACTTGGTCCATAGGCTCGCCGATTGGAAAGATTGGTGTTGATGATGACTTTGAAACGCATATGCAAAAATTTAAGCACACTTTAGAAATTGCAAACATATTAGAGGCCAAAAATATTCGCCTTTTCTCTTTCTATCTACCCAAAAACACTAATGCCGAAGACTATAAAAACGAGGTGATTAGCCGTTTGGGCAGTCTTTTAGAAATAGCAAAGGATGACGGAATAAATCTCTGCCACGAAAATGAAAAGGGTATTTACGGTGATATACCTGAGCGGTGTTTAGAGTTACATAAAGCTTTACCAAATCTTAAAGGCATTTTTGACCCCGCTAATTTTGTGCAGTGTGGTGTAGATACCTTAAAGGCTTGGGGATTATTAAAAGAATACACCCACTATATGCATATTAAAGATTCTGAAAAGAACGGTTTTATAGTGCCTTCGGGTTACGGCGACGGTAATGTAAAGCAAATAGCAAATGAATTTATTGCCTTGGGTGGCAGGCATTTTACTATTGAACCGCATTTAACTGTATTTGACGGTTTGGCAAATCTTGAAAAAGAGGGCGAAAAAAGCGCGGTAAACGAATTTAAATACAGTGACAGCAACGAGGCTTTTGATACCGCCTGTGACGCTTTTAAGAATTTAATTAAGGAGTAAAAACAATGGAAATAGGAATTCAGTTTTATACATTAAGGGATTTTTGCAAGGATTTAGATGCTTTTTCTGAAACCTTGAAAAAGGTTGCTGATATAGGCTATAAAAATGTACAGATTTCGGGCACTTGCGAATTTGAGGCCGAATGGTTAAAAAAAGAATTAGATAAAAACAGGCTTAAATGTGTAATAACGCATACACCGCCGCAAAGACTTATAAACGAAACGCAAAAGGTGGCAGATGAGCATAATGTTTTTGGATGCCAATGCGTTGGGCTTGCTTACTATGGTTTTAATGAGGATAAAGAAAACGAAAGCCTTGATTATTATATTAAAACCTATGGAAAGGTTGCAGAAGAGCTTGCCGCAAACGGTAAATATTTTATGCATCATAATCATGACTATGAATTTAAAAAGTATGACGGTAAGACCGCTTTAGAGATTTTGGCCGAAACCTTTGAGCCTGATAAGCTAGGCTTCACCCTTGATACATTCTGGGTGCAGGCAGGCGGTGCAGACCCGGCTTATTGGTTAGAGAGACTTTCAGGCAGAGTGCCCTGTATACATCTGAAGGATTACGCTTTTGGAAAGCAGATGGCAGTTTTAGGCGAGGGAAACATTAATTTTGACCGTGTATTCCAGAAAGCCGAAAAGGCAGGCACAAAATATATGCTTGTAGAGCAGGACGAATGTAACGGCGAAAACCCGTTTGACTGCATTAAGAGAAGCTACGATTATTTGAAATCAAGAGGTTTTTAATTATGGAAAAAATTAAATTGGGTATTATTGGTATAGGTAATATGGGCTCGGGTCACGCAAGTAACATAAAGAATGGCGAATGCCCTGAAATAGAGCTTACAGCTATTGCGGATATTGATGAGGATAGACTAAATTGGTCTAAAAACCAAAATTACGGAGAGAATATTACATATTTTACCGATGCCTTACAAATGCTTGACAGCGGTCTTATAAATGCTTGCCTTATTGCAGTTCCTCATTATGACCATACAGTTTTTGCTATAGAATGTATGAAACGCGGAATACACGTAATGGTGGAAAAGCCTGCAGGCGTTTATACTAAGCAGGTTAAAGAAATGAATAGAGAAGCCAAAAAGCATCCTGAGGTGGTTTTTGGTATGATGTTTAATCAGCGTACAAACTGTGTTTACAGAAAACTAAAGGAGCTTGTAGACTCAGGCGAGTACGGTCAGATTCGCAGAGCTAACTGGATTATAACCGATTGGTATCGTCCACAGGCTTATTACGATTCGGGAAATTGGCGCGCTACCTGGTCGGGCGAGGGCGGTGGAGTACTGCTTAATCAGTGTCCACATCAGCTTGATTTGTGGCAGTGGATTTGCGGTATGCCTAAAAGGGTGCAGGCTAATATGCATTTTGGTAAATGGCACGATATTGAGGTTGAAGATGATGTTACTGCCTATGTAGAATACGAAAACGGCGCTACGGGTGTGTTTATAACCTCAACGGGTGATGCTCACGGCACAAACCGATTTGAAATTCAAATGGACAAGGCAAAGCTTGTAGTAGAAAATTATAAGCTGACGGTTGAGGAATACGAAATGAGCGAGCCTGAGTTTTCAAAGGTTAATAAAGAGCTGTTTGGTAATATGAAAAGCAAGGCTTTTGAGCCTGAGACCGATGGCAAAAATGAGCAACATATCGGCGTGCTTAACGCTTGGGCTGATGCTATACTTCACGGCGGAGAGCTTGTGGCACGAGGCGAAGAGGGTATTAACGGACTAACCCTTTCAAATGCAATGCATCTTTCGGCATTTTTAGGTAAGACGGTAGAGCTACCCTTTGATGATGAGCTATACTTTGACGAGCTTATGAAAAGGGTTAAAACCTCTCGCAGAAAAGAGAATGTAAAGGCAGTTTTTGCCGATACATCCAAAACATATAGCGGTAATAAATAATATGAAAAAGCTAAGAACTGCTGTTATCGGTATGGGAAATATGGGTACAGCGCACGCCGCTTCAATTGCAGGGGGCGAAATCTACGGAATGTGTCTTACTGCTGTTTGTGATATTATAAAGAGCAGGGCTTTAAGCTTTACGGAAAAATATCCAAATATCACAGCCTACAGTGATTACGATACATTGCTGAGTTATGGTAATACCGACTGTGTTATTATAGCAGTGCCTCATCCGCTTCACAGCGAAATGGCAATAAAGGCACTTAAAAAGGGAATACACGTGATGGTCGAAAAGCCTGTCGATATTTCGGTTTCAAAAGCTATGGAGCTTAATGCTCAGGCAGAGCAATCGGGCAGTGTATTTGGAATAATGTTTAATCAGCGCACAAATCCGCTTTTTATAAGAGCAAGAGAAATTATAAAAAGCGGTGCTTTGGGTGAGCTTAAAAGAAGCGTTTGGATAGTTACAAACTGGTTTAGAACACAAAGCTATTATAATTCTTGTGATTGGCGAGCCACTTGGATTGGCGAGGGCGGAGGAGTGCTATTGAATCAAGCACCGCATAACCTTGATATATGGCAGTGGATTTGCGGTATGCCCGAAAGGGTTACAGCCTTTTGCGATGTCGGCAAGCATCATAATATTGAGGTAGAGGACGATGTAACAATTTTTGCACGTTACAAAAACGGAGCGGTGGGTACATTTATAACCTCTACAGGTGAATACCCCGGCACTAACCGCCTTGAAATAACAGGTGATAAGGGTAAGCTTGTGCTTGAAAACGGGTCTTTAAAATGGTGGGAACTAAAGGAAAGCGTAGCTAAAACCTGCAAGACTGATAGCCGAAGCTTTGCGAGTATAGATTACGACTATACCGAAATAACTGCAGAAGAAGTGGAAAACGGGCATAAAGCAATACTTAAAAATTTTGCCAATGCAGTTTTATTCGGTGAAGAGCTTATAGCTTACGGCTATGAGGGTATTAATGAGCTTATGATTTCAAATGCGGCTTATCTTTCTGGCTGGAATGGTAATACAGAGATACCTCTGCCGTTTAATTTTGAAGAATTCGATGAAAAACTTGCCGAAATGGCAAAGAACTCACAAAAAAGAATTACTGAAAACAAAACGGAATTCACCCATAAATATAAGGACAGATGGCAGGTTAATTGGTAGAACTTTAGGGCTTAAAATTAAAATAATAAATATTTACAGCGAATATCGCCTAAAAAATTAAGCGTTTTCTTCGCCACTCTAAGTACTTTGCAAGTCTGAAGTGGGGGAAAAAACGCTTTTTTGTATCTTACTGAAACAATCTGCTTTTAACTATTCTAAGGCTGCCATAACATCCTTTTCAAAATTCGCGGCGGTCTTGCCGCCGCCGTGGCTATCGTGCCAACGGGAGTTTTTCATATATAAAGCGGTTATCTGGTTTTCGGGGTCAATCCAGAAATGCGCGCCGTAGGCGCCGCTCCAACCGTAACAGCCCTTTGGTAAAACGGGGTTGTTTACAGTGACTCTTACTCCCAAACCCCAACTGTCATAGGGACTAAGCCCCGGTGTTCCCATTGGTACGTAGGGTGTGCTTATAGCGGCTACGGATTCAGGTTTTAGTATACGCACACTGCCGTATTCGCCACCGCGACGTAGCATTTCGGCAAAAATTGTATAATCCTCAATAGTGCCTGTAAGGGAAGCGCCCGCGCAGGTGTAGTTAAGACTAAAGCCCTCAAACGTGTGTCTACCTAAATCTACAGTAGCGCATTTATTGCCTACAACCTTATCGGTCATAGTTATCATTCTAGACCATTGCTCTTCGGTGGGGTTAAAGGTTATATCCTTAATACCCAAGGGTTTAAAGATGTATTTATTTATAAATCCGGCGTAGCTAAGACCGCTTTTTTGCTCAATTATCAGCGCCATAATATCAAAGGCGGCATAACCGCTGTAGGCAGAAGCCTTTGTCGGCTCAAAGGTGAAACAGGTGTGCCTTAGCACATAATCTACCATAGCTTTATTGGTTTCGTAAGCCGAGTGGGGCATTATGTATTCCTGCGGCTCTGCCAATGCGTTAGAGCCCATAATACCGCTTGTGTGGGTTAAAAGGTCGCGGATTAAAATATCATTTTGAGGCTTTCTATCAGGCAAAACGGTGCCGTTTTCGAGTTTTCCCACATACATATTTTTAATTTCGGGGAAATAATCGCTGACCTTATCTTCAAGTGAAAAGTAGCCCTTTTCTACTGCCACCATACAGGCAACAGCCGCAACGGGCTTTGTAAGGGAAGCAAATCTGAAAAGAGTATTTTTGGTAAGCTTTTCGTCTGTGGCTATATTTTTGAAGCCGACACGCAAATCACAAACAGTTTTGCCGTTTTGTAAAACAACCGCCGCCGCACCGCCAATGTTTCCGCGCTCAATATCGCTATCAATTCGCGCTTTAACGGTGCTTTCAAGTAGACTGCTGTTTAAAGCCCTCATTTTGCCACCTTCTTAATAACCTTATTTTAGCTGTGCCGATTAATTTTTGAATATAAGCTTTAACCAGCTTTTAACGCTTGTAAGCCACAGATGATTGTGTGCAGTGATTTGGTTTACGTTGTCAAGTGTATGCACATCACAGGTGGACATACCGTGAGAACCGAAAGGATAAATATGTAATTCAAAAGGTACATTGTGCTCAGCCAAAGCATTTGCATATAAAATACTGTTTTTAACGGGAACACAGGTGTCCTCTGCAGTGTGCCAGATAAATGCGGGAGGAGTGTTTTCGTCTACCTGACATTCGCAGGAGAAATAGTCCTGCTCTTCTTTATTTTCGGGTGCGTGACCGATAAGGTTTATAAAGCTACCTTGATGCGCATGCTTGAAATCAGCGGTAATTACGGGGTAGGAAAGTATTGAGGCATTAACTGATTTGC
>CAZNTP010000083.1:0-316 GCA_964575985.1 uncultured Ruminococcus sp.
AAGTCTGGAACGCAAGATTTTAAGCTCCTTATCCTTATTTTTAAACTGAATTCTTTCATCCTGAAACTCAACCACCGTGCCTGTAGGCAGGTGGGTTACACGAATAGCGGATGAAGTCTTATTAATGTGCTGACCGCCAGCCCCTGAGGAACGGAAGGTATCAATTTTAAGGTCGTTAGGATTAATTTCAAGCTCAACATCCTCTGCCTCAGGAAGCACGGCTACCGTTACGGTTGAGGTGTGAATTCTACCTTGTGTTTCGGTATCGGGCACACGCTGAACACGGTGAACACCGCTTTCATACTTAAAGCGAGAA
>CAZNTP010000083.1:326-7902 GCA_964575985.1 uncultured Ruminococcus sp.
ATACGCGCCCTCACCCTCAATCATAAAGCTGATTTCCTTATAACCGCCAAGCTCGGTTTCGTTAGCATTTACAATTTCAATACTCCAACGTCTAGACTCAGCATACATTGAATACATTCTAAAAAGTGAGCCTGCAAAGAGTGCCGCTTCCTCACCGCCGGCACCGCCGCGGATTTCAACGATAACGTTCTTTTCATCGTTAGGGTCCTTAGGTAATAAGAGGATTTTAAGCTCATCGGAAAATTTTACAATATTTCCCTTTGCCTCTTTCAGTTCTTCTTCAGCGAGCTCTTTAAGCTCCTTATCAAGACCGCTCTCTCCAAGTAGCTCAAGTGCTTCCTTTTCGGTGTTCTTTGCCGAAACATACTCGCGGTATTTTTCTACAATAGGGGTAAGCTCACTGTGCTCCTTCATAAGCTTTCTGAAAAGCTCATTGTTGGAAACAACCTCGGGGTGAGTCAGCTCCTCGCCTATTTGTTCATAACGGTTTACCACCGTTTCAAGCTTATCAAACATTATATATATTCTCCAAAATCAGTTAGTAATTATTTTCTTTAGTGACTTTTCTGCCTTAACGCGCGGCACCATTACCTCGTGCGAGCAACCGTCACACCTAAGCTTAAAATCCATACCTATTCGGGTAACGGTAAAAATGTCGCTACCGCAGGGGTGCTTTTTTTTCATTTGAAGCTTATCGCCAATCTTAATATCCATAAAACGTCTATGCCTTAATTTCCTTTAAAAATTCGTCAATTCGCTTTAATGCCTCGGTAATATGCTCAACCGAATAGCAATAGGATGCTCTGATAAAGCCCTCGCCGCTTTCTCCAAATGCAGTACCGGGAACAACCGCCACCTTTTTTGAGAAAAGTAGCTTTTCACAGAATTCTTCACTGGTCATTCCTGTAGACTTAATCGAGGGGAAAGCATAAAATGCTCCCTTAGGCTCACGGCAGGTAAGCCCTATTTTATTAAAGCCCGACACCATAATTCTGCGGCGCATATTATATTCCTTATGCATATGCTTTACATCCTCGTCACAGTTCTTTAAAGCCTCAATTGCGGCATACTGCGAGGTTGTGGGTGCGCACATAATTGCATACTGATGTATTTTTATAAGCTGCTCCATAATTTCCTTAGGACCGCAGGCAAAACCAAGCCGCCAGCCTGTCATTGAAAATGCCTTTGAAAATCCGTTAATTGTGACGGTTCTCTCCCACATACCCTCTGCAGATGCGGGTGAACAGTGACCGCTCTCTCCAAAGGTAAGCTCGGAATATATCTCGTCCGATAAAACGATTATATTTGTACCTTTAAGTACGTCATAAAGCTTCTCAATATCTTGCTTTTCCATAATAGCGCCTGTGGGGTTACAGGGGTATGGCAAAATAAGTACCTTTGTGCGTTCAGTAATAGCCGCACGCAGTTCCTCGGGGGTTACCTTAAAATCATTCTCAGCTTTAGTGTTGATTATAACGGGAACACCGCCTGCAAGGCTTGTAATCGGCTCATAGCAAACATAGCTTGGTTGTGGGATTATAACCTCGTCCCCAACACCTACGAGTGCTCTGATACAGGCGTCAATAGCCTCACTGCCGCCTACGGTTACAAGTATTTCATTATCTGGTGAGTAGGTAAGGTCATACTTTCTTTTCATATAACCCGAAATTTCGTTAAGCAGTCTGGCTTCACCCTTATTAGAGGTGTATTTTGTTTTACCTCTTTCAAGGGATTCAATACCCGCTTTTCTAATCTGCCACGGGGTTTGAAAATCAGGCTCACCCACGCCCAGAGAAATTACATCTTCCATAGTAGCGGCAATGTCAAAGAATTTTCTTATTCCCGACGGCTTCATATCTATTACGGTTTTATTTAAAACCTTGGAATAATCTATCATATCCAGAGTTGCCCCCTGTCGTCCTCCTTGTCTGAAACAAGTTCAACATCAAGCTCCTTGTATCTGCGCATTACAAAATGGGTTGTAGTAGAGGTTACGGAATCTATTGTTGCAAGCTCCTTTGCTACAAAAGAAGAAACATCGCGGAGAGTTTTACCCTTAACCACAACATTAAGGTCATAAACACCCGACATCAGATAAACCGATTCCACCTCTTCATAAGCCATTATTTTTTTGGCTACTTCTTCAAAGCCAAGGCCTGCTTTTGGTACAACATTAAGCTCTATTATCGCCGAAACATAAGCACTATCAAGCTTTTCCCAGTCAACAACAGCCTTATAGCCCTTTAAAAGACCGTCCTTTTCAAGCTCCTTTATATCGGCTTCAACCTGAGCCGCTGTGGTATCTAACATAGTAGCTATTTCTTCGGCAGTATATCTTGCATTTCGCGCTAATAATTTAAGTATTTCGTATTTCATATTTATTTCTCCGTTTCAAATTAACTCTTATTAAATTATATGATACTATGAGGGTAGTTCAATGTCAAGAAATCATTGAAGCTCTGCAATGGTAACACCGTTTTCACCCTCACCGAAAGTTCCTAAGCGGTAGCTTTTAATCGCCTTATGTGTGCGAAGATGCGCCTGAACACTTTTTCTAAGCACTCCCGTGCCCTTGCCGTGAATAATACGAATTGTTTCAAGACCCGAAACTATAGCGTTATCAATATAATTATCAAGCTCCAAAATTGCCTCGTCTGACGCCATACCTCTTATATCAAGCTCACCCGACACCTCACGCGTAGCTCTTGACTGCATACCCGTAACCTTTCGTGTCTTTTTGATTTCGGTAGACTGTGAGCCTTTTTTGCGACGCAAATTATTAAAGTCAACCCACATCTTAATTGCACCCGACATAACAAATGCCTGTCTTTTTTCTTCCTTTACATCTATAACTGTGGCATCTCTGCCGATATCGGCAACAACCACTATGTCGCCCTTTTTGACATCGGTCACAGCCTCGCCCGTTAGGGTTTTGCTTTCAATCGGGTCGGCGGTTTCTTCAAGCTCTTTAAGGGTTGACTTATATGCCGCCCTAGCCCTTTCTGCCATACTTGCGGCATTTTCGGCATTAAGCCCTTTTTTGAGCTCTTCAATCTCGTTAAGAAGCAAGCCCGACTTATACCTTGCCGCCTCAATAATATTGTTTGCGGTCTCGCGCGTTTTGTCCATAACCTTTTGACGTTCGGTTTCTAGCTCGTGCTCCCTTTGCTCTGCCTTTCTCCTTGAAGCCTCAAGCTCGGCGCGAAGCTTTCTTGCCTTCATCTGCTCCTTTTCGGCAGAGCTTCTCGCCTTTTGCAAAGCGGCAATTACCCTTTCAAAACGCATATCCTCGTCACTAACCTGTGACCTTGCATTTTCTATAACATCACTAGGCAGTCCTAATCTTCTCGAAATAGCAAAGGCATTTGACCTACCGGGCATACCGATAATCAGTCTGTAGGTAGGCTTTAAGGTTGCTACGTCAAACTCACAGGACGCGTTCTCTACACCGACAGTATCAATAGCATAGGATTTAAGCTCAGGGTAGTGGGTTGTAGCCGCTACCCTTGCGCCAAAGTCTGCAAGCCGCATTAGAATAGCCTGTGCTAAAGCCGCGCCTTCAACTGGGTCTGTACCCGCGCAAAGCTCATCAAACAGCACTAAAGAATTACTGTCCGCATTTTCTAAAATTGAGATTATGTTAACCATATGTGAGGAAAAGGTCGAAAGTGACTGCTCAATACTCTGTTCGTCACCTATATCGGCAAATACCTTTTCGTATATCGCCACTTCACTGCCGTCATCACACGGAATCATAAGCCCGCACATAGTCATAAGGCTTAAAAGACCTATGGTTTTAAGGGTTACCGTTTTACCGCCTGTGTTGGGTCCTGTTATGACTAAGGTATTATAATCCTTGCCTAAAGACACTGTAATCGGCACTACCGCCTTATAATTAATAAGGGGATGTCTTGCATTTTTCAGATAGGTTTCACCCTTAATATTGATACTCGGTACAATCGCCTTCATTTTATATGCAAGCTGAGCCTTAGCAAATATTAAATTAAGCTTAACTAAGGCTTCATAAGATTTTATGATAGAATCTGCAAAGCTACCCGCTTCTGCCGATAATTCTGCCAAAATTCGCTCGATTTCCTCCTGCTCGCGAAGACGCAAAACCCTTATTTCATTATTGGTTTCTACTACGCTCATAGGCTCAACAAAAACCGTAGAGCCCGTAGCCGAGGTGTCGTGAACAATACCCGACAGTTGTCCTTTGTGCTCGACCTTTAAGGGTACAACAAATCTGCCGTCACGCTGAGTTACTATTGCCTCCTGCAAATATTTAGCGGTAGGACCGTGCACGATTTTTTCAAGAATATCGCGTATCTTACCCGATTTCGCCACGATTTTACGCCTTATATCATATAATGTAGATGAAGCGTTATCTGAAATTTCGTCCTCATTTTTTATTGCAAAGGTAATTTTTTCTTCTAAATACTTGTTTGGGAAAAGTGTATCAAAAAGATAGTCAATAGAGCATTCGCTAACACCGGCGCAGTCATTTCGCCAATCCTTTAGCTTTCTTACTACACGCAGGGTTTCGGATATATTTAAAAGCTCTCTGGTACTAAGCACAGCCGAAGCCTCGGCGCGACGGAGCGGTGACGAAACATTTACTGCAAAGCTAAAGGAGGGTGCGGTATATTTTGACATAAAAATATATGCATCCTCTGTTTCCTTAAGGCTTTTTGCCACCAAAGCAAAGTCTGTTTCGGGAACTAAATTCCTTGCAAGCTCCTTTGCATCTAAAAGGGCGGCTTCATTTGCCAAAAGCTCTAATATTTTATCAAGCTCTAAGGTTTTTATATATCTTTCGATACTGTAGCTCATATTTACTCCTTGATACTGTTAAAAAATTCTAAAGTTTGAAATTTATAATCGGTTTGCAACGTAATATATTTCTCGGAGATTTTTGACAGTGCTTCGGCACTTTCTTTAGGTATTTCAAAAGAATAAAGTTTATTAAAGTCAGAATAAACAATGTGTCTCATCGCCGATAGCAGAGTTCTGTTTATAGGAAGCCCGTGACTATCGGGATTGCAGTCCTTACAGCAAAGCGAGCCGTTTTCTAAGTTAAAAAACATTAAATCGGCTTCAAAGCAGCCACATTCCTCGCAGGCTACAAGATTTGGACTGTAGCCGCAGATTGAGGCAATTCTAAGCTCGGTCACAGCCTTTATAAGTGTTGGATTTTTAAGCTTTTTATTTACAAAATTCAGTGAATTGAGTATAAGACGAAGCAGCTCCACATTAGGAGAATTTTCTTCACCGAAGCTATATGCCAATTCACAAAAATATTGGGACAGAGAAATCGTTTCAATATCACAGCCAAGGCTGAAAAACATTTCAATGGGGGTTGCTTCATAAATGCGGTAGCTATCCTTTTTTTTAAGGATAGTAAAGCTTGAATATGTAAGCAGGGCGGTAGCCGCGCCCTTTTTGGATTTAATATTTTTAGCACCCGATGCAAAGGCACGTATAATCCCATTTTCACGAGTAAAGAGAGTAACCAAACGGTCACTCTCCCCCACGTTCATTTCCTTTATTACCAAGCCCTCGGTTGTGAACCGTGTCTGTAGTTCCGTCACTTATTCTATTCTCCTTACAAGAATTAACATAACTTAAATAATCGGCAACCTTGCCGCTCTTTAAAAAACGTATCCACTCTTTTTCACTTATCATTTAAACACATCCTTACAAGGTAAGTTTGTGTCTAAAGACCGAAAATATAAAAGGAAATATTAGTCAAGACCAAAGGTGTGTATAAGACCTTGGCGGTTGCGCCAATCCTCTTTAACCTTTACCCAAAGCTTTATATTGGCTTTAATGCCGAAAAAGCCTTCGATATCACGTCTTGCCATTTGACCGATTTTTTTAAGGACCGCTCCGCCCTTGCCGATAATAATTCCCTTATGGGATTCCTTTTCGCAAATGACTGTAGCCTCTATTTCAACAATGGGCTCGCCTGCTACTGTGTCGCGCTCAACAAAACGCTCAAGGTCGATAGCTATTCCGTGAGGTACTTCCTTATCGAGAGTGATCAGAAGCTTTTCACGTATCATTTCAGCCACCATAACCTTTTCGGGCTGGTCGGTTACATCGTCATCGGGGAAATAGTGGGGTGACACCTTTGCAAACTTATTTAGCTCACCTAACATTCTGTCTACACCGTCACCCGATTTCGCAGATAGCGGTATCACTGCTTCAAATGGGAACTGCTCATTGTAACGAATAATCATTTTAAGCAGTTCTTCCTTGTTTTCAAGCAAATCAATCTTGTTTATTACAAGTATTGCCTTTAGCTTTCTCTTTTTAAGCTCTTTTATAAGTTCTGTCTCAGCAGGCGGTAATGAGTCACCGTCACTCTTAAAGCGGGTGACCGCCTCAACCACCAAAACGGCGGCATCAACGTCTGCCATACCGTCACCCACAGCCTTGTTCATATTACGGTCAAGCTCGTTGCGGGGTTTGTGAAAGCCGGGGGTATCAATAAAAACAAGCTGTGTTTCCTCTTTTGTATAAATACCCATAATTTTAGTGCGAGTGGTTTGCGGTTTGTTGGAAACTATCGCAACCTTTTGCCCTAAAACACAGTTCATAAGTGAAGACTTGCCAACATTAGGTCTTCCTATAATTGTTATAAAAGCGGATTTTTGTTTCATTTTTATCTCTCTTATACCTTATTTACTGCAAGACCCAAGGCTTCAAGCACACTTTCTTCCTTTTCGCGCATACGGGTTTGCTCAAGCCCGCCGTTTACATGGTCATAACCTAAAAGATGCAGCATTGAATGAACGGTAAGGAATGCAATTTCCCTTTCAATACCGTGACCGTAAAGTTCTGCCTGATAAAGCGCGTGGTCAACCGAAATCACAATATCGCCAAGCATTTTAGCCTCGGTTTCGGGATTTATATCATAAACGCCATCCGCGCCTAACGGGAAAGACAAAACATCTGTAGCAGAGTCGATATTGCGGAATTCCTTATTCATTTCCTTAATCATATCGTCATTAACTATGCTTACATCCACCTCATAGCTATCGTCATTAAGTCCTTCAAATTTAAGGGTTGCAATGCAAGCCTTTCTAATAAGAAGTCTTGTTCCTGTAGGAAGCTTAACCTTTTTTTGCTTTAAGCTTATATTAACCTTTACGCTCATTTTTTTCTGCACTTCTTTCATATGCTTTTATTATTTCCTGAACTAACCGGTGCCTTACAACATCCTTACCGGTTAGCTTTGATATTGCAATATCGTCTATATTTTTAAGGATTTTTACAGCATCCTTAAGTCCTGATTTTTTACCCTCGGGCAAATCTATCTGGGTAATATCACCTGTTACCACAGCCTTTGAATTAAAGCCTAAACGGGTTAAAAACATCTTCATCTGCTCGGGGGTAGTATTCTGCGCCTCATCAAGAATTATGAAGCTATCGTCAAGAGTGCGTCCCCTCATATAAGCCAAGGGGGCTACCTCAATATCCCCTCTTTCCTGACATTTTTGGAAATTTTCGGCTCCCAACATATCAAAAAGAGCATCGTAAAGAGGCCTGAGATAAGGGTCTACCTTTTGCT
>CAZNTP010000084.1:0-7462 GCA_964575985.1 uncultured Ruminococcus sp.
TTGATCGTGTTGAAAGCATTGATTATAAGGATGTAGCCCGTCTTCGCAAGTTCATTTCTGAGCGTGCTAAGATTCTTCCCCGCCGTGCAACCGGCACCTGCGCTGCTCATCAGCGTGAATTGACCACCGCTATTAAGCGTGCTCGTCAGATGGCTTTACTTCCTTATGTAAACGATTAATTTATACGATTAATGTGAAACCGTCCCGCATTTTCGGGGCGGTTTTTTGTTTTTCAAAAACTGTATTTTCACTTTTTTACCATTATTCCGTCTTATCTGTAACTATTTTGTAACTTTTTTTCATTTTCGCGTATTATTTACTTGCAAATTGAGTGCAAATTGTGTAAAATAGGATATGTATGAGTAGACTGAATTCTTATACATAAAATCAGTTAAGTTTTATTATCTATAATTATATTAAAGGAAGTGTTTTTAAGTATGTCAAACCGTCTGTTCCAGGGAGTTATTCATCAAATGAAGGATTCTATTGACCGTACCTTCGGTGTAATTGATGAAAACTTCACAATAATTGCCTGCAGTGAATTAGGCAAAATCGGCGAAAATATTGAAAGCTTTGCAATAATCGGTACCGACCTTACCGTAAGTAACGGTGTTTCCTATAAAGCGCTCGGTTCCGCACAGGGACCAAACTATATTGCATTTGTTGAAGGTGACGATGTTTTAGCCTCTAAATACGTTGCAGTATTGGCAGTATCTTTTGCTAATATCAAATTCTATTATGATGAAAAATATGACCGTAGCAACTTTATAAAGAATATTATACTTGATAACATTCTCCCGGGCGATATCTATTTAAAAGCGCGTGAGCTTTACTTCAACAGTGACGTTATGCGTACGGTTATTCTTATCCGTGCAGCCGAGCATCACGATATTTCGGTTTATGATATTGTTCAGAACCTCTTCCCCGACAAATCCAAAGACTTTGTTATCAGTATAAACGAAACCGATATAGCGCTTGTTAAGGAAACCAAGCCCGGTATCGACCCCAAAACTATCGAAAAATTAGCTTCCACTATAGCAGATACTATGACGGGCGAATTCTATATTCACGCTGTTATCGGTATCGGCACTACCGTGGACAACCTTAAGGACTTGGCACGCTCCTTCAAGGAAGCACAGACAGCCCTTGAGGTTGGTAAGGTTTTTGATACTGAAAAAACCATTGTAGCTTATGATAATCTTGGTATTGCAAGACTTATCTATCAGCTTCCCACCACCCTTTGCGAAACCTTCCTTAAAGAAGTTTTCAAATTAGGCTCAATTGAGAGTCTTGATCAGGAAACCCTTTTCACAATTCAGCGCTTCTTTGAAAATAATCTTAATGTATCCGAGACCTCAAGAAAGCTTTTTGTACACCGTAACACACTCGTGTACAGACTTGAAAAGATTAAGAAAATAACCGGTCTTGACCTTCGTGAGTTTGACCATGCAATAATTTTCAAAATCGCTCTTATGGTTAACAAATACTTAAAGAGCAACCCCATCAAATACTAAGAAAGTGGATTTTTAATGGAACAGTTATTTTCGTCTGACGAAATACTAACACCCCAAAAACCCATTATTGAGTTCAGGAGTGTTTCAAAAACATATGTTACAGGCACCCACGCTTTAGAGGACGTTAATATTACTATAAACAATGGCGAGTTTGTTTTCGTTGTGGGCTCCTCGGGTGCAGGTAAAAGTACCTTTATGAAGCTTATTATGCGTGAGGAAAAGGCAAACACCGGTAAAATTATGGTTAACGGCTTCAACCTCACAGATATGAAGCGCAAGCAGGTACCGATGCTTAGACGTACAATGGGCATTGTGTTTCAGGATTTCCGCCTGATACCCACCATGAATGTTTTCCAGAACGTTGCCTTTGCTATGCATGTTGTAGGCGCTTCAGATAAAAATGTCCGCCGTGAAGTTTCTAAGGTTTTAAGTAAAGTAGGTCTTGGCCACAAGGCACGCTCTATGCCCTCTCAGCTTTCGGGCGGTGAGCAACAGCGTGTAGGTCTTGCCCGTGCGCTTATAAACTCCCCCGACCTCATAATTGCGGACGAGCCCACAGGAAACGTAGACCCAAATATGTCCTATGAAATAGTTTCAATGCTTACCGAAATCAATAAGCAAGGAACAACCGTACTTATGGTAACTCACGACCACAATCTTGTGCGTGATTTCCAGCACAGAGTTATTATGCTCGACGGCGGTCGAATTGTAGCAGATAATGCCGGAGGTAGTATTCAATGAAATTAAGCAGTGTTAGATACCTTATCGGCGAAGGCGTAAAAAACTCTTGGGTCAACCGCCTTATGACCTTAGCTTCTGTAGGTGTTCTTGTTGCTTGTATGGTAATTATAGGACTTGCGATTCTCATCTCCGAAAATGTGAGCGTGGCAATCGGTAACCTTGAACAGCAAAATGTTGTTATAGCCTATATGAAGGATTATAATTGGGCGCTCTACGGTGAGAAAGAAACCGTTTCTTCGGAAGATACATCAAGCACTTCTTCTACCGAGGCCACCTCTTCACAAACCGATGACGAGGCTACATCGTCCGACGCTACTGCCTCTGACAGCACCGAAAAAGCTGATAAAAACGGCATAAAGCCAAGTGATTATATAATACACAATGATGAGGAAGCAAAGGCTCTTTGTGATGAAATAGCAAAGCTTCCCAATGTTGCAGAGGTGATATTTGTTTCGAGTGAAGAAGGTCTTGAAACAGTAAAAGCATCTATGCTTGAAGGTCAGGAAGAATATTTCACTTTCCTTGACGAAGAATACGGCAACCCAATGTCTTGCGCGGCAAAAATTCAAATGAAGGATATGGCACTTTTTAGCCAGACACTTGAAGAAATTTCAAAGCTTGACGGTATTGATGTTATTCAGTCGCAGGACGATTTGGCGGATAAAATTACCGCCGTTAAAAACGGTATCGGTGTTGCAGGTATATGGATTATTGCTATTCTTATGGTTATTTCATTAGTAATTGTTTCAAATACCATACGTGTTACAATGTATAACCGTAAGCTTGAAATCAGTATTATGAAGGCCGTTGGCGCTACCGATGCCTTTGTGCGTATCCCCTTTGTTGTTGAGGGCGTACTAATCGGTCTTATATCTGCCCTAATTTCCGAAGGTCTTCTCTACTTCTGCTACCGCGTAGCTACCGAAACTATTATCACAACGCTAGGCACGTCAGATATTGTGAAATACGGCGATATGGCTTGGTTCTTGCTTTTAGTATTTATCTGTATAGGTGTATTCGCGGGTATGTTAGGTAGCTTTATTATGATAAGCAAATACCTAAAGCGTGAGGGCAGTGAATTTGCGGCAATTTAAAACTCTATTCCCTTTTTAATTAACTTTTGGAGGATTTTATGCATAAAATAATCAAGCGTTCTATTTCGGCATTGCTCTGTTTTTGTCTGATTTTCGCTGTATTCGGCGGCACCGATTGGATAACAAACGCCGCAAGTGAAAGCTCTCTCAGAGACGATATTGCAGCGCTAAAAAAAGAATCTGCCGCACTTGAAGCAGAAATTAAGCGATTGAAAAATGAAAAAAATAACCAATCTGCCATTCTTAGTGCCGTGCAGAAAAAAATTGCTAATACTCAGGCGCAGGTAGTTCGTTGCAATAATGAAATTAATTCTATCAATTCAAAAATTTCTGCAAATAAAAAACAGATAGACGCTAAAAATACCGAAATTGAGGAAAGCAAGCTTGCTTTCAAAAAAAGGCTTCGTGCCATTTATATGAGTAACACGGGTAGTGATATTCAGGTACTTTTAGGCGCTGAAAGTTTTTCGGATTTTCTTCAGCTTTCACAGCTTACATCTTCGGTTTCTGCAAGAGATAAGCGTATGATTGAGGATATGGTAACGGTAATTAAAGAGCTTGAAGACAAAAATGCCGAAAACCAAAAGCTTTTAAATGAGCAGGTAGCGGTTCGTGAAACAATTGTTGCCGCACAAAAGGAATTAGAAGCCGAAGAGGCAGAAGCACAGAAAATTTATAATTCTATTGCTTCCGAGCAAACGCAGGTTGAGCAGGATAATGCCGATATTGAGGCAATCATAAAACAAAAAACCGCATACTTAAATCAGCTTTTATACAGCAGTTCTAACAAAAGTTTTATAAACTCTAAGGTTGGTTTTGTGTGGCCCGTTCCAAGTTGCCAAAACATTACCTCTTATTACGGCGAACGTTGGGGCACTATTCACAGAGGAATTGATATTTCTGGAAGCGGAATATTCGGCAAACCGATTGTCGCTATTACTGACGGTACAGTTTACGCAACCTATAGCGGATGCCCTCACACAACCAAGAGCAGTCGTTGCCGTTGCGGTAGCGGTTGGGGTAACCATGTTGCAATAGACCACGGTACTGTAAACGGCGAGCATATTAAAGCTATGTATGCTCATATGAATACCTTGGCTGTAAGTAACGGTCAAACCGTAAAACAGGGTCAGGTTATAGGCTATGTAGGTACAACAGGCGATTCCACAGGCTATCATCTGCATTTTGGTATAATGCGCAATAATGACGGTTATGTCAATCCTATGAATTACTACTCAAAAGTAAAATAAAAGTACAAAAGACCGTCTCCTTATATTTTAGGGTGACGGTTTTTTAGGAGTTTTGATATGCTAAAAGCATTTAGAATTATTTCGGTTATTCTTCTTTTATACTGGATGGTTTTTATTTTCAGCCTTTCTGCCGAAAATGCAAAAACCTCTGCAAAAACAAGCGGCAGAGTTGTTAATGTGGTAATCGATATCCTTATCCCCGATTATGAAGATTTGCCCGAGAGCGAACAGTTGGAAATTCGGGAAAATTTTCAGTTTGTCATTCGCAAAACCGCACATTTCACAATTTACGCTATACTCGGTGTTCTGGCTTTCTTGAGCATTGTCACATATAAAAAAATACCCTTTCGCCAAAGAATTATATCCCCTGCCCTTTTCTGTTTGCTTTACTCTGTGAGTGACGAACTGCATCAACGGTTTATCCCCGGCAGAAGCGGTGAAATAAGGGATGTTTTTATTGATTTTTGCGGTTCAATCATTGGAATAGTTTTTATCAGTCTTATATTAAAACTCAGTAAATTTAAATTTATAAAAAAATATATTTAGCGTGGTGTTTGATTTGAGAAAAAAAGAGCTTTTAAAGCTTAATAATGAGCTTTTTGAAAAATCACAAAAATATATGTCACTGTATGAAGAACTAAAGCGTGAAAATTCCGAGCTTTTAGCAGAAATCGAAAGATTAAAACAAGAAAACCGTGAGCTTACCGCCCAAGCTGAGCGCTCGGTACCACTCGAAAAATTAGAAGAAAAACTCAAAAATCAAGCCAAACTATCAGAAGAGGCTAAAATCGGCGCTTCTGCTATAGGAAAAATTGTTGTAAAAGCCGCTTCTTGCTGTAATACCCTTACCTCCTGTAATGACGGCTATGACCCCAAAGAGCTTGTTAATTTAATCTTAGGCAGAACAGAGGTTGCAAAGGCAGAAATTTTAAAAGCGGTAGAAGCCGATATGTCTATTGACAGTAAAATCAGCCTTATTGAAACCGTAAAACAATCAGCAGAGGACTATTTCGATAGCGTTATGGCACAGAAAGATTAAAAAAACGTTAATTTTTTCACACTTTACTATTGTCTTTTCTGTCGTTTTTTGGTATACTTAAAGTTAGTGTGGACTTATATGTAAAAAATAAAGTCTTAATATTCTGAAAGGAGTACATATAATGAACTATTCACATGAAGTAGAAAATATGTGTCCTTTGGCTAAAGGCACATATCACGGCCCCGCTCCCATTCCGGAAGAGGGCAAATGGGTTCAGGTTAAGGAAGTTAAAGACGTTTCCGGTCTTACCCACGGTATTGGCTGGTGCGCTCCTCAGCAGGGAACCTGTAAGCTTACCCTTAATGTTAAGGAAGGTATTATTGAAGAGGCTCTTGTTGAGACTATCGGTTGCTCAGGTATGACCCACTCTGCAGCTATGGCTTCTGAAATTCTTGTTGGTAAGACTATTCTTGAAGCTCTTAATACCGACCTCGTTTGCGATGCTATCAACACCGCTATGCGCGAGCTCTTCCTCCAGATTGTTTACGGTCGTACACAGACCGCTTTCTCTGAGGACGGTCTTCCGATAGGTGCAGGTCTTGAGGACCTCGGTAAAGGTCTTCGTTCACAGTGCGGTACTACCTATGCTACTCTTGCAAAGGGTCCCCGCTATCTTGAACTTGCAGAGGGCTATATCACAAAGATTGCTGTTGACGATAACGACACCATTATCGGTTACAAGTTCGTTCATCTTGGCAAAATGATGGATATGATTAAAAAAGGTATGGACGCTAACGAAGCTTTGGAAAAGGCTAGCGGACAGTACGGTCGTGTTGATGACGCTGCTAAGCTCATCGACCCCCGTGAAGAATAATTAAGGAGGAAATGAACAATGGCATTATTTGAAAGTTATGACAGAAGAATAAATCAAATAAACGCTGAACTCGCAAAGCATGGCATTTCTTCCATTGAAGAAGCAAAAGAAATTTGCGATAAAGCAGGCGTTGACGCTTACAATATCGTTAAAGGTATTCAGCCTATCTGCTTTGAAAACGCTGCTTGGGCTTACGTTGTAGGTTGCGCTATTGCAATTAAGGATGAGGTTAAGACTGCTGCTGAGGCTGCTGAGAAAATCGGTGTTGGTCTTCAGTCTTTCTGCATCCCCGGCTCTGTTGCTGATGACCGTAAGGTTGGTCTTGGCCACGGTAACCTCGGCGCTATGCTTCTCCGTGAGGAGACTAAGTGCTTCGCATTCTTAGCAGGTCACGAATCCTTCGCTGCTGCTGAGGGCGCTATCGGTCTTGCTCGTAGCGCTAACAAGGCTCGTAAAGAACCTCTCCGCGTTGTTCTTAACGGTCTTGGTAAGGACGCTGCTAAGATTATTTCAAGAATTAACGGCTTCACCTATGTTCAGACTCAGTTTGACTATTTCACAGGCGAACTCAAGATAGTTGAAGAAACCGCTTATTCAAACGGCGAACGCGCTAAGGTTCGTTGCTACGGCGCTGATGATGTTCGTGAGGGCGTTGCTATTATGCATAAAGAGGGTGTTGACGTTTCCATCACAGGTAACTCCACCAACCCCACCCGCTTCCAGCATCCTGTTGCAGGTACTTACAAGAAGGAATGTATCGAACAGGGCAAGAAGTACTTCTCAGTAGCTAGTGGCGGCGGTACAGGCCGTACTCTCCACCCCGATAATATGGCTGCAGGCCCCGCTTCCTACGGTATGACCGATACAATGGGCCGTATGCACTCTGACGCTCAGTTTGCAGGCTCTTCATCAGTTCCCGCTCACGTTGAGATGATGGGTCTTATAGGTGCAGGTAACAACCCCATGGTTGGTATGACAGTTGCTTGCGCAGTTGCAGTTAACGAAGCACT
>CAZNTP010000085.1:0-7134 GCA_964575985.1 uncultured Ruminococcus sp.
GATAATAGTGCTTGAAGTCCTCGGTCTCCTCAGGCCAGCCAAGAGTTGAGAAAGGCCAGAGGGCTGACGAGAACCATGTGTCAAGCGTATCAGGGTCTTGTTCAATATTCTTGCTACCGCAATGAGCACAGCACTTTGCGTCCTCTTTAGATACTGTTATCTCACCGCAATCTGCGCAGTACCAAGCGGGAATTCGGTGTCCCCACCAAAGCTGACGTGAAATACACCAGTCCTTGATATTTTCAAGCCAATGGAAATAAACCTTTTCAAAACGCTGAGGCACAAATTTGGTCTCACCGTTTTTAACTGCATCAATAGCAGGAGTAGCTAAAGGCTTCATTTTAACAAACCATTGCTTAGAAACCTTAGGCTCAACAGTAGAGCTACAACGGTAGCAGGTGCCTACATTATGGGTATAATCCTCAACCTTAACAAGTGCGCCCTCTACCTCAAGGTCAGCAACGATTGCCTTTCTTGCATCATAGCGGTCCATACCTGCATATTTGGGATAATCATCAACAATCTTAGCGTCATCGGTCATAACATTGATAACCTCTAAATTATGACGAAGACCTACCTCAAAGTCATTGGGGTCGTGTGCAGGGGTAATTTTAACAACACCTGTACCGAAATCCATTTCAACATAATCGTCAGCCACAACGGGAATTTCGCGATGAACAAGGGGTAAAATAAGGGTTTTACCAATCATATCCTTATAGCGCTCATCGTTGGGGTTAACGGCAACCGCAGTATCACCGAGAAGTGTCTCAGGGCGGGTTGTTGCAAGCTCTAAATAACCGCTGCCATCCTTAAACGGATAACGCAGATGCCAGAAATGGCCTGCCTGCTCCTCATACTCAACCTCGGCATCAGAAATAGAGGTCTTACAGTGAGGACACCAGTTGATTATACGCTCGCCACGGTAGATGAGTCCCTTTTCATAAAGGCGGACGAAAACCTCTTTTACAGCCTCGCTACAGCCCTCATCAAGAGTGAAACGCTCTCTGTCCCAGTCACAAGAAGAACCGAGCTTTTTAAGCTGTTCAATAATTCTGCCGCCGTATTGCTTTTTCCAATCCCAAGCGCGCTCTAAAAAGCCGTCACGACCGATATCGGCCTTAGTAACGCCCTCTGATTTCATTTTTTCAACAATTTTAGCCTCTGTCGCAATAGAAGCGTGGTCGGTACCGGGTACCCAAAGGGTATCAAACCCTTGCATTCTTTTAAAACGGATAAGAATATCCTGCAGAGTATTATCAAGAGCATGTCCCATATGAAGCTGACCTGTAATATTCGGTGGCGGGATAACTATTGTGTAGGTTTCCTTATCCTTTTCACATTTTGCATGAAAATACTTACCGTCAAGCCAGGACTTATAAATTCGGTCCTCAACATCTTTAGGGTCATATTGCTTGGCTAATTCTTTTGCCATTAAATTCACAACCTTTGGAAAATTTTTCTTTTAATAAACTTAAAATTAACGCATATGATATAACTGTCAGCAAAAGCGTTTGCAATGAAGCTGACAAAAAGAGCTGTCTTAATGAAGAAACAGTTAAAACCGTTACAACATAAAGTGAAGAATTGCTTTAAGGCGGAACGGTTTGAAAAACAGTTTCGCCTTAAGGCAGTTTCTTTTTTATATACAACTTTTAATTATACAACAATAGCCTTTAAAGTCAAGAGTTATTAAATAATAAACGATTTTACTTATTAAATAATAAACGATTTTACTTAGCTAAAACTTTTTTAATGCGAACTAAATCTATAATATCAAAGCTTTCGTCACAGTTTGTATCAGCTGATATACTGTCAAATCCCTCAACCGTTGTACCCAACAGTGATTTACGAATATTAACCATATCACCCGTATTTACCACTTTATCACCGTTAATATCACCATAAAAGCTATAATTAAGATTGTTATTAATCAATGTTTCAGCTGTTTGAGAACCGTAATTGCAGTATAAAACAGCTGAATCTGAATATAGTGTGACATCTGTTCCTATAGAAGTAATATTGTCAGGCAATCTGACCGTCTTAAGACTATAGCCATCATAAAAAATTCTGTCAGACAAATATGTTACCCCTTTGCCGATTGAAATACCTTCCAAATTACCGCACGAGGCAAAGGCATCTTCGCCAATAAAGGTCACACTATTTGGAATTGAAATTTTTTCAATTTCATAAATTCCGTAAAATGCTTTAGAGCCTATTTTTTCGACTGTATTGGATATCTTAATTTCGCTTAGCATACAGTTTCTGAAAGCACTTGGCGCAATTTCCTTAACGCCCGAAGGGATAGAATAGGTTTTTTCAGTTATTATACAGTCAGGAAACCAAACCAGTGTTGTTTTATCCTTATTAAAAAGAACATTATTTTCGACCGAATATGAGGTGTTTTCTTGGTCTACATTAACGGTTAACGGTCCCATACACCACAAAGCAAACTCGGGTGCCAATTCTTTAACTGATTTGCCGATAGATATTTCCTTTAGCGATTCCAGACCCAAAAACGCTCTTTCACTTACCGTTTCAACACCGTCCGACAAAACAATATTTTTAACCGATGTGCAACCCGCAAAGGCATTTGTGCCTATACTCTTAATATTGCTTGGTATAACAAGTCTTTCATCACTTTCAGGAATATTATCATTTAAACTGCCTGACTGGTAAAGTTCTGTTGCGTCCTCAAAACAATAATCACTTATATATGAAAGTCCGCTACCAAATTTTATGGTTTTAATATTATCACACTTTGAAAAAGCGCCAACGCCCAAGTGTGTTACGCTATCGGGTATATTAAGTTCTATTATATTTGTATATTCAAAAGCACGATCACCTATACTCGTAACTGTATTACCCATATCCAAATTCATTAACGGTGTATAGTTAAAGGCTTCGTTTTCAATTGTTAAAACGCCATCCTTTATAACAACAGTTTCTAAAGCACGGCACCAATAAAATGCCTCTTCGCCTATAGTCTTAACACTGCCCGGTATGGTAATAGACTCAAGTGAATCACAACCAGAAAAAGCCCTAAGTTCTATGCTCTCAACAGTATTAGGTATATATACATCGTTTAATGCCCAACAACTAAGAAAAGCATTTTTACCTATAATGGTAAGACCGCTATTAAGCGATACACTCTTCAATTCGGTACAATAGTAAAAGGATCCAGCGCCTATAGATTTTATACTGCTCGGCATTGTTACTTCTGTCAGCGAAGTACACTGTTCAAAGACAGTATCTTCTATAGAAGTAACACCCTGCGGAATATTGATTTCTTCAAGTGCGTAACATTCCCGAAAAGCACCGTAGCCTATGCGTTCAAGTTTACTTGTATCGTTTATAGAAGCCAAATAAAGATTGTAGCATTTTTCAAATGCAAACGGTTCTAAAATTTTAAGACTGTCCGGCAAAGCAACGCTCTCGAGTGTTTCACAGTATCCAAAAGCATCCTCGCCGATGCTTTCAAGTTTATCGCCAAAATTCACATAAGACATATCTGTGCACTGACAGAAAGCATAGTCACCTATAGTAACGGCATCTGATAAATTTATAGACCATAGTTTACTACATCCTTGAAAACTACGTTTGCCTATACTTTCAAGACCTTTTGGCATATCAACAGATAATAAATTTCTACAACAAAGAAAACTATTGTCACCTATACTTTTTACACCCTCCGGAATTGTAACATAGTTTAACTGATTACAATAATTAAAGGCATAATTTTTAATAGCAGTAACATTTTCAGGGATTTGGAGGTTAGTTATAACTTCACCGTTAAGGGTAAATCCTTTGGAAAAATACATTGGATTTGAATATTCATCCACAAATTCTATTTTACACCAAGCCTCTAAATCAACAATATTAACCGTTTCGATATTACTGCAACGTTTAAAAGCATACGCGCCGATATATTCAATACTTGACGGAATTGTAACAGTTTTAAGGTCACTTCCTATATACATAAAAGCATTGTCAAGCGCACCCGTAACCTTTTTACCGTCTATCTCAGATGGAATAGTCAAGTCTATATACGGTTCCCATGTATGACTTAAAGAAACGGTTTCTCCGTCTTCATTTAAAACATAATGCCATTTACTTTCAGTGTCATAAAGTGTTTTATTTTCAGCGGCAAAAACCTTGCAATCTGTTAAAACCAGCGAGCAGCAAATCGCCATACACAAAATAATTGATAGAATTTTAAAAAACTTATTCATTAGGATGCCTTCTTTAAAAATAGTTTTGCTATATTTCGAGCTTTGCCTGCTCTGCGGTGCCTGTAGGCAGCTTACTGCCTGCGGCGGGCAGGTTTCTCGTTCTGTAGCGGTGGTCACCGTCAAGCTCACCCTTGGTATATAGGGTTACCTCTAAAATTCTTTGACCCTTTTTCTGTGTCATAACATTTATACCGCCGTTATCCTTGGTAGTCTTGGCAGGAATTGCGGCAGTTGAAACAATCAACATTCTGCCGTTGGTGGATTTCAGTAAAATCTCGCTATCCTCTTTTACAAAAAGCACTGTATGCAAAGTATACTTTTCACAGTAGGCTTTGATTAGCTTTTTACGGTTAGTTTTAGTTTCATACGAATTAAGTGGCACCTTGGCTATTCTGCCGTTATCGAATACAAACAGCATATAACCGCTATAGTCGTTGGTTTCAACCATATAAACTGCATTCTCTGCCTCATCAAATTCAAGCTTAGAGGGTACATAGTCGCCCATAACGCTAGCCTTACCGTCACCGAATTCGGCAGTTTTAGACTTATAAACCTGACATTTATTAGTAAAGAACAGCAAATCTGCCGCGTTGGTTGACTCTATAGTCTGGGTGATTTCGTCACCCTCCTTAAGCTTCTGCTCGCCGCTCATTCTGAGTGACTGAGGTGTTATCTTCTTAAAGTAACCGTCCTTAGTAAAGAATAGCGTTACAGGTGAATTATCAACCACAACTTCCTCTGCCGCATCCTCTTCTGCCACTGCGCTTATAATCTGAGTTTTGCGTTCTCTGCCGTATTTTTCGATAACCTTTTCAAGCTCTTTGATTATTATTTTGAGCACCTTTGTTCTGGATTTCAAAATGCCTTCCATTTCTTCAATCTCAGCTATCAGCGCTTCAATATCCTTAGTGCGCTTTAAAATGTACTCGCGGTTTAAATGGCGAAGCTTTATTTCGGCTACATATTCTGCCTGAATTTCATCAATGCCGAAGCCAATCATAAGGTTTGGCACTACCTGAGCCTCTTCCTCAGTTTCACGCACAATTTTAATAGCCTTATCAATATCAAGAAGTATTTTCTCAAGTCCCTTTAAAAGATGCAGTCTGTCCTTAGCCTTTGAAAGTTTGAAATAAACCCTGCGGCGAACACATTCCTCACGGAATGCCACCCACTCGGATATTATTTCCTTAACACCCAGAACATTAGGCGAGCCTGCAATAAGAATATTAAAATTGCAGGAAAAGCTATCCTCAAAGGGAGTCATTTTAATAATCTTCTTCATAAGCGCATCGGGGTCGGTACCGCGCTTTAAATCAATTGTGATTTTAAGACCGCCAAGGTCTGTTTCATCACGAATATCGTTTATTTCGGTAATTTTTTTAAGCTTTACAAGGTCAATAACCTTTTCTATTATAGCCTCAGAGGTGGTTGTTGGCGGAATTTCTGTAATATCAATACAGTTATTCGATTTATCATAGGTATAAACGCCTCTCACCTTAAAGCTACCCCTACCCGACTCATAAATCTTTTCCATTTCAGCGCGGTTATATAAAAGCTGACCGCCTATTGGAAAATCGGGTGCTAAAAGGGTATCTGCAACATTAATATCATTGTCCTTAATGTAAGCAATAGTGGTTTCGCAAACCTCTTTTAAGTTAAAGGGACAAATAGAGCTAGCCATACCCGCCGCAATACCTGTATTAGCGTTAACCAATACCGACGGAAAGGTTACGGGAAAGAGCGTAGGCTCTTTCATTGTAGCATCATAGTTGTCCACAAAATCGACAGTATCCTTATCTATATCAGCAAAAAGCTCGGCTGAAATGGGAGCTAGCTTTGCCTCGGTATAACGGGCGGCGGCATAAGCCATATCGCGAGAATATGCCTTACCGAACGAGCCCTTTGATGCAACATAAGGGTGCAAAAGAGCCTGATTACCTTCGGAAAGACGGACCATTGTTTCGTAAATTGCCGCGTCACCGTGAGGGTTGAGTTGCATCGTTCTACCTACAATGTTGGCCGATTTTATGGTGCTTCCGTTCAAAAGTCCCATATTGTACATTGTATAAAGCAGTTTTCTGTGCGAGGGCTTAAAGCCGTCAATTTCAGGTATAGCGCGGGACACTATAATACTCATAGCATAGGGCATAAAGTTACTTTCGAGCGTTTCTGTAATAGGCTGCTCTACAGTAAGACCCGCACCCGCAATATAGGCATTAATGTTTGGTTTTTTATTTTCGTTTGTTTCTTTCTTTTTTCTTGGAGCCATTTTCTCACCCTTCGAATTCGTAATTCGTAATGCGTAATGCGGAATTACGAATTACACTTTTGAGTTTTGGTTATAGACATTAAAATTTTTATAAGTTCTGTACAATCAGAATAAATGCTTTCAAATAATTCCTTATCTATTTATGACTATTATGTTTTTCATTATTTTTCATCCTTTAATTACGCATTGCGCATTAAGATATATCAGCATCGTCAAGATACATATAGCCATTTTCTGAAATGAAATCCTTTCTTCCCTGCAAATCGTCACCGAGGAGCATATCAAACATCTGGGCTGTTCTTTCGGCATCCTGTGGCATAACCTTTATAAGACGTCGGGTTTCGGGGTTCATTGTTGTAAGGTTCATCATATCGGGTTGGTTTTCACCAAGTCCCTTAGAGCGCTGTATTGTATACTTAGCGTCCCCTATTTTTTCAAGAATTTCAGCCTTTTCCTTTTCGTCATAAGCAAAATAGGTCATATCCTTAGTGCCTATTTCATAAAGCGGAGTTTCGGCTATATAAACCTTACCCTCGGTAATAAGAGTGGGCATAAGTCTGTGAATCATAGTAAGAATAAGGGTTCTTATATGGAAGCCGTCAACGTCGGCATCGGTACAGATTATAACCTTACTCC
>CAZNTP010000086.1:0-6895 GCA_964575985.1 uncultured Ruminococcus sp.
GGCATTAAGCTTATGGTGCTTTCTAACTCAAAGGAAGCGCGTGTTAAGCCCTTTGCTGAAAAGATTGATTTACCCTACATAAGCTTAGGTTTAAAACCCTTGCCGTCGGGATATATAAGAGCCATCAAAGCTTTAGGCACTAAAAGACGTGAAACCGCAATAGTAGGCGACCAAATTTTTACCGATGTTTTAGGCGGTAGATTAGTAGGAGTTAGAACAATTCTTTTAACACCTATTAAGCTTGAGACTACTTGGGGCTTTAGATTTAAGCGCCGTATAGAGCGTGTGGTTTATAGGCTCCTAAAAATAGAGAATACCGAGGTGTAAACAATGAGTGCAATTTTCGGTCCTGCAGGAAATTCCGAAAGCTTTACGGCTTTAGGTTATAAAAGCAGTCTACAAGTGCCTGAATATTTAGTTGAAATGGGGCTTGATTGCTTTGAATATCAGTGCGGTAGGGGTGTAAATATAGGTGAAGAAAAGGCGGTTTCCCTTGGCAAAATTGCCGCAGAAAAGAGTATAAAGCTTTCTTTGCACGCACCCTACTATATTTCAATGTCTTCTGTTGAAGAGGAAAAGCGCCTTAATTCAATTAATTATATTTTAGCTTCTGCAAAGGCTGTTAAGGCGATGGGCGGCAACCGCATCGTTGTGCATACAGGCTCTTGCGGAAAAATCAGCCGAGGACAAGCCTTGGAATTAGCATCACATACAATGAGATTGGCGATTGACGCTTTGGATAATGAGGGACTGGGGGATATTCATATCTGCCCCGAGACTATGGGAAAGGTAAATCAGTTAGGCACTTTAGAAGAGGTTTTAGAGCTTTGCAAAATAGATGAAAGGCTTATTCCCTGTATAGATTTCGGGCATCTGAATGCGAGAGATTTAGGAGTACTTAAAGCTAAAGAGGATTTTGAAAAGATATTTACTGATATAAAAAATGCGTTGGGAACCGACCGTTTAAAAAGCTTTCATTCTCATTTTTCAAAAATTGAGTATACCACGGGCGGCGAAAAACGGCATCTTACCTTTGAGGATACGGTTTACGGACCAAGCTTTGAGCCCGTAATGGAGCTTACCTATAAATATGATTGTAGTCCAACCTTTATATGTGAATCTGCAGGTACTCAGGCAGAGGATGCAAAGCAGATGAAGGACTACTATTATTCACTGGGGAAGGAGAAGAATTTATGATTTGGCACAGTTCAACTGCCGAAGAGGTTTTAAAAGAACTTCAGGTTGATGATAAGGAGGGTCTTGCTAACGGCGTTGTGGACCTAAGACTTGAAGATTTTGACCAAAATGTGATTTCAAGAATTGAAAGACCGAGTTTTTTAAGCTGTTTTATAAATCAACTTAAAAGCAAGCTTGTAATTTTTCTGATAATTACTGCAATAATTTCTTTTGTAGTGGCTTTAATGTATCAGACGGTGAATGTGTATTCACCGCTTCTTATAGTTGCAATTGTTGTTATTAATGCGTTTATCAGTGCTTACAACATTTTTGCTTGCAATAATACGCTTGACAGTATTAAGCAGATTACCAACCCAACGGCGTCTGTATTGCGTGACGGTATTATAAAATCGGTCAATGCGGCAACCTTAGTACCAGGGGACATTATTCTGCTTGAAGAGGGGGATTATATCCCTGCAGACGCCCGTCTTATAGAGGCAAATGAATTTCGTTGCAGTGAAACTATACTTACAGGTGTTGAGGTTCCTGTTGAGAAAAATCCCGATGAAGTCTTTGAAGAAATAACTACCGTAGAAAAACGCAGCAATATGGTCTTTTCGGGCTGTAGCGTTGTTCACGGAACGGCAAAGGCAGTAGTTGTTACAACAGGCCTTAATACAGAAATCGGCAGAACCTCTGCGCTTTTACAGCAGACAGGTGAGGATAGACTGCCGCTTCAAAACAGGCTTGAGGATATTGGTAAAATAGTCAATATTGCAATACTTCTGATTTGCCTTGCAGTATTTATTATCTCTATGGTGCAGAATTTCAGTGCTTCTCAGTTTGCGAGTATGACAGTGAATAACCTTATGAATTCCGTGGCATTAGCGGTGGCGGCAATTCCCGAGGGACTGCCTGCAATTACTACTATAGTAATTGCTATCGGTATTCACCGCATTTTAAACGATAATATAATTGTAAAAGATGCCTCTGCCGCAGAGTTGCTTGGTAAAACAGATGTTATTTGTTGTGATAAAACAGGCGTTTTTACAAGAAATAAGATGGTGCTCGGCAAAATTTTCGACGGTAAAAAAATCACCGATTTAGAGACCGACGGTATTGACGAAGCATCCTCACTTATCTTAAAGCTTGCTACGGCTTGCTCAACGCTTAACAACGACTCTACAGAAAACGCAATTGAAAAGGCTTGCCTTGCGTATAATTCAATGTCACTTCAGGATATAAGCGGAATTTTCCCACACATTGCGGAGGTACCGTTTGATTTCGAACGCAAGACAATGACCGTAATCACAATGATAAACGAACGCCCCTTTGCCATTGTAAAGGGTGCGCCCGAAACGGTTATACCTAATTGCAGAGGCTGTAACGGCGAAGAAATTTTAAAGGTTAACGAGGCTCTTGCTGATGAGGCTTTCAGAATAGTTTGTATTGCTATGAAGCCGCTTGATACTATTCCTGCAAACCCTAATCCCGAGGATATTGAAAAAGACCTTGCTTTTGTAGGACTTTTAGCCTTTGACGACCCGCCGCGTGAGGGTGTTATTGATGAAATCGCCGCTTGTGATACGGCGGGTATTAAAACCGTAATGGTAACGGGTGATAACCTTAATACCGCAAAGGCGGTTGCCAGAAGAATAGGTATTTTAAAGGATGATACATTAGCCATTACAGGCGCAGATTTAAATGAACTTAGCGATGCAGAGCTTGCAGGCAGTATTGAAAAATATTCGGTATTTGCTCGTATTACCCCTGCGGATAAGCTTCGTATAGTAAAGGCTTGGCAACAACGCAAAAAGGTAATTACAATTACGGGTGACAGTGTTGAGGATGCCGATGCTCTGGCTCTTGCAGATGTGGGATGCGCTATAGGCAGATTTGGTGCAGATGTTGCAAAGGGTAATGCCGATATTATTATTTCCAACAACCGTTTTGATACGGTAGTTCGCGCTATCAAGGAAAGCCGAGGACTTTTCAGTAACATAAAAAAATCGGTTAATTACCTTTTCAGCTGTAATATTGCTGAAATACTGACGGTTGTATTAGGTCTTTTAATATTCCGTTCAGCGCCTGTTGCGGCAGTACAGCTTTTGTGGATAAATCTTCTTACCGATTCTGCGCCTGCTTTATCACTTAGTATGGAAAGGGCAGAGGACGCATGTATGAAATCAAACCCACTGTCAACCATAGGCAGAATTTTTGATTTAAAATCAATCATTTCTATTGCGGTGCAAAGTATTGCTATTGCAGTTATAACACTAATTTCATATTCGTGCGGCTTTGATTTCGGGGATAGCACAACCGCTATGTCGATGGCATTTGCAACACTTAGTATTTCGCAGATTTTCCACTGCATAAACAATAAGTTTGAGGGCTCGGTTCTGGGCAAAAATATATTCTCTAACAAGTTTATGAACTATTCTGTAGGTATTACATTGTTTATAATTTTATTCCTTATTTTTACACCTGCAGGCTTCCTGTTTGGTCTGAAGATTTTAAGCTTTAGAGAATTTATTATTTCTTTTGCATTAGCCCTATTAATAATCCCCATAACCGAAGTTATAAAGCTGATTTCAAGAAAAACTGCAAAATAAAAAAATTCCCCTTGATAGTTAAACTATCAAGGGGGAAATTTTTTATGCACTCAAATAATATTTCACAAGGGACTGTAGCAATGTATCGCGGTCAATTCTGCGGATAAGGTTACGGGCATTATTATGAGTTGTAATGTATGTGGGGTCTTCGGATAAAATGTAACCCACAATCTGATTAATAGGGTTATAGCCCTTTTCCTTTAAAGAATCATAAACCGTAATTAAAATATTACGAATTTCCTGTTCTGTTTGGTCACCTATAGAAAAGGTCATAGTTCTGTCATTCATAAATAACACCTCTCAAATTAACATCTACATACATTGTATAACAAACTTTTAAAAAGTTCAAGTATTATTTTCTGAGCTGGGCGCCGATTAATTCAAGCTTTTTAATAATTTTATTCGAAGCATCCTCAATTTCCTTATCAGTAAGGGTGCTGTCCTGTGAACGAAGCCATACACTGTAGGCTACACTCTTTTTACCCTCGGGTATTTGTGCACCTTGGTAAATGTCGAATAGCTCGATTTTTTCAAGCAATCTTCCTGCACCTGAGGATATAGCCTTTTCTATGTCACCTACAGGTATATCACTGTTAACAAGCATTGCAAAGTCACGTTCAACAGCAGGGAACTTAGGAAGCGGCTTGTAGGTGGTTTTACGCTTTTCGATGGTTAAAAGTACATCAAGCTTGATTTCAGCCACATAAACCTTTTCTTCAATTCCGTAGGAGGCGGCAACTGTGGGATGAACCTCACCGAAAGTACCGATTTCCTTGTTGTTTGCCTTAACAAGTGCTTGTCTGCCTGGGTGGAGATATGACTCATTGCTTCTTTCGTACTGAGTATGTGCGCCGAAAAGCTTTGCAATAGCTTCAATCATACCCTTTAGTGTGAAGAAATCCTCATCCTTGCCGTAAATACCGATAGACATTGTTGCAAGCTCATCGGGTTGCTCTGTAATTGGCAAAGCTTTTGGAATAAATCGCTTGCTTATTTCAAAGAATCTACCGTCGGTAATCTTTTTATTAATATTTGTAGCAAGAACTGTCAGCATACTTGTTGTAAGCTGAGTACGCATTGTAGAATATTCGTCACCTAAAGGATTAATAATCTTAATCTGATTTCTGCGCCAGTCATCCTCGGCTAAAAGAAGCGTATCAATAGCCTTGGATGCTATAAACGAATAGGTCGCAATTTCATAAGCGCCAGCCCCTGTAAGAAGCTTTTTAATCTTATTTGTCTTAATTCTTTCAGGTAATAAATTGCCTCTAACTACCGTACCTTTCATAGCAGTTCCTATAATATGGTCATAGCCGTAAATTCTCATTACTTCCTCGGCTAAATCGGCTCTGCCCTCAACATCATCACGGATAGAGGGTACACGGCAGGTAATTTCCTTATCGTTTATTGTTGTAGGAAGGCCTAAGCGGTTAAGAATATCAACTATGGTATCATCGGGCACGTCAACACCGATTAGCTCTAAAATTTTGTCGGTAGTAACGGTTATGATTTTGTCCTCGGGAAGACCCTCGTTGCAGTCAATAACACCCTCAATAATGTCACCTGCATCAAGCTCATAAATAAGCTGTAAAGCGCGGTCAGCGGCAAATTCTACATTCATAATATCAACACCGCGCTCATATCTACCGCTGGCTTCTGTGCGAATACCTAATGAGCGGCCTGTGTGGCGGATATTATCTCTGCGGAATTTAGCAGACTCTAAGAATAAATCCTTGGTATCATTCTCTATTTCGCTTTCTTTACCGCCCATAATACCTGCAAGGCATGAGGGCTTTTCGCCGTCGGCAATAACCAGCATATCGGGTGTAAGGTTATATTCCTTGCCGTCAAGTGTGGTAATGCTCTCTCCCTCTGCGGCATTTCTTACAATAATTTGCTTATTGGCTAAATCATTGTAATTGAATGCGTGCATAGGCTGACCTGTTTCAAGCATAACAAAGTTTGTAATATCTACAATGTTGTTAATAGGTCTCATACCTGATGCTATAATTGCTTTTTGCATCCAAACAGGTGACTCTTTAATACGAAGATTTTTAACAATTCTACCTATATAGCGTGGGCAAAGGTCAAAGTTTTTAACTTCAATGCTGATATAATCGTTAATATCTCCGCCTACAGTTTTGTATTCGGGCTTTGGTGCCTTGAATTCTGTACCCAAAACAACGCCGATTTCCTTAGCAACACCTAAGAAACAGTTGCAATCGGGGCGGTTAGCGGTGATTTTAAAATCGATAATATAATCGTCAAGACCTAAAACCTCACGCATATCTGTGCCCACGGGGTGAGTTTCTTTAAGAATCAGAATTCCGTGAACAGATGCGCCCTCATACTCGGCTTCTGTGAGGCAAAGCTCTTCGCCTGAGCAGAGCATACCGTTAGAGGCAACACCGCGAAGCTTACCGCTTACAATGTGTGCACCGCAGGGAAGATAGCTGTCATTTAAAGCGGCAGGCACTAAATCACCCACTTTGATATTTTGTGCGCCTGTTACAATCTGTACTAATTCGTCAGCACCGATATCCATCTGGCAGATTTGCAGATGGTCACTATCTTCGTGGGGCTTTATATCCATAATACGAGCGGCAACAACATTAACAAGATTGTCACCCTGCTTTTCAATGCTTTCAACCTCAAAGCCCGCCATAACCATACGGTCGCAAAGCTCTTCGACAGGAACATTGATTTCTACATAGGTTTTAAGCTGATTTAAAGATATTTTCATTTTTTTATCCTCCTGTCACACTAATTAAAATTGGTCAAGAAAGCGCTTGTCGTTTTCGAATAAAAGGCGAATGTCGCTGATTTTATAGCGTGTGGTAGTAAGTCGGTCAAGACCTATACCAAACGCAAAGCCCGAATATTCCTCGGGGTCAATGCCACAGCTGCGAAGCACGTTGGGGTGCACCATACCGGCACCTAAAATTTCTATCCAACCGTCACCCTTGCAAACGCGGCAGCCCTTACCGCCACATTCCGAGCAGGTAACATCAACCTCAACAGAGGGCTCTGTAAAGGGGAAGAAGGAGGGACGGAACTTAACCTTTGTTTCACTGCCGTAAATTTCGTGTGCAAACTGTTCAAGAATA
>CAZNTP010000087.1:0-6891 GCA_964575985.1 uncultured Ruminococcus sp.
CCACCCATGTTTCAGGGTTCATAAGAATTGCGCTGTCAAGACCTACATTGTAGGGACATTCCTGTACAAACTTCTTCCACCAAGCCTTTTTAATGTTGTTTTTAAGCTCAACACCTAAGGGGCCGTAGTCCCAAGAGTTTGCAAGACCGCCGTAAATTTCACTGCCGGGGTAGACAAAGCCTCTGCCTTTGGCAAGGGCTACGATAGTTTCCATATTTTTGTCTGCGTTTTTCAAATTGTTCTCCTCCAAAAGCCAATTTTCTACAAATATAATATTACAAAAAATTCCGCCAAAAGTCAACAAATTAATTGGCTTGACATATTTATTTATATGGTTTATACTTAATTTATATTTATTTGGGAGGTACTTTTATTATGGATAACCGAAAAATTAAGCTTCATAATATTGACTTTGAAGATTTTATAAAGGCTATTGATGAGTGTAAGGGAGACGTTTATCTTGAAACGGCTGACGGCGATGTGCTTAACCTTAAATCAAAATTATGCCAGATGATAGGCATAAGCACAATTTTAAAGAATACCGAAATTGAAGAGGCTACTATTCGTTGCACAAATCAAGAGGACGAAACAATGCTTTTCAGATTCAATCTTTACGGAGAAATTTCTAACAACAACTAACGAAAGGAAAGAGAGATAATATGTCAGACTTTTTAACTTATAAGGATAAACCGCTTGTTCGCAGCGGTAATGAAATTTATTACGGTGATATGTCAGAGCCTTATGTTATAAGGTTTAATATTCTTTCAGCCAAAACAGAGGGCGAAAAGGAAATTCCCGATAAGGTGAGTGTTCAGCTTTTAAAAAGCGATGTAACTCTTGCCGAAAAGGATAGAATTGTTAAGGAAACAACTAAAAACACAATGTTTGAAGCACTCGACTTCGGCTTTGTGTGGCTTGACAGAGCTTTAAAAGAAAAGTAAATTTAAGTTTTAAAGGGGCTGCCTCACTTTTTCTTAGTGAGACAGCCCCTTTTTTAGTCGTGTAAATAAATTGTTCGCGAATTGCGGTGCATATATACATTGAGTGCAAAGCCTATTCCTATAAATAGACAAAAAAGCGATGTGCCGCCCGAGGAAAAGAAGGGTAGAGTTACACCTATTACGGGGAGAATAGATGTGCACATACCGATATTTATAACCGACTGCGCAAAAAGCATTGCGAAAATACCCACGCAGATATATTTACCGCCGTTGTTAGAGCAGATGCGTGCAATTCTTATACATCTGAGACAGATTGCACCGAGCAGAAGCACTACTACCATACAACCGAGAAAACCAAATTCCTCGCCGATACTTGTGAAAATAAAGTCGTTATGGCTTTCGGGAATTACACCCGCTTGTGTAAGGTCGCCCTTTAAAAAGCCCTGACCTGTAAGTCCGCCGTTAGCAAGCGCCATTCTGCCGCGCCATTGCTGATAACCGATTTCCTTGATATCGGCATTAATATCAAAAATCAGTTTAATACGCTTGCGGTGGTCTTCATTCATAACAAAGAAATATATAAAGGGGGAAGCCACAACCGCCGCAGAAAATGCCAAGAGGAAGTATTTCCAGCTAACCCCTGCCGCCCACATCATAAAGAGCACTATTACTGCAAAAACAAGGGCAGAGCCGTCGTCTCCCTGAAAATGTATAAGCAGTACAGGTGCCGCGCCGTGAGCGCATAGCGGAATTAAGTATTTGAGCTTGTTAATGTTGGGCTTGATTTTTCTAAGGTGCGCCGCAAAGGTTATAATAAAGCATATTTTAAGTAATTCTGACGGCTGAAAGGTGGTAATACCTAGGTCAAGCCAAGCCTTATCATCAGTGCCCTCAGGAGCAAAGCCTATAAAGAAAGTAAGTATAACAGGAATTAAGCCTGCAGCGCCTACTAAGTACCATTTGCTTAAAAACTTTTCGTAATCTATAGCGGATATAACCATTGCCGCGAAGAGTCCCAAAACCATACAAAGTGTTTGCACAAAAACAGGTCTTAAGGTCTCTTTATAGTAGGTGGTTGAAAAAACCGCTATACATCCGTAGGATGATGCAAACAGGCACAGTAATAAAAGTATTTTATCCGACTCTCGAAAAAAGTCGGCTATTCTGGACAACAAATGTCTCATTTATGCACCTCTGTTTCTGATTATGCTACTATTATATTTTATTTTCAAGAAATATTCAAGTAGGTCTTTAAAAATGTAAAAAAATGTGTTAAAATATATTTCAATAAATGTATTTGGTGATTTTTTATGGAATTTTTTATATCTGACAGTCCCCAAAAAACCGAAGAAATAGCCGCTGATTTAGCAAAAACCTTAAACGGCGGTGAGGTTATAGCATTTAGGGGCGGACTTGGAATGGGTAAGACCTGTTTTACAAGGGGCTTAAGTCTGGGTCTGGGCTACGGCGGCGAGGTTACTTCACCCACATTTGCGCTAATCAACGAATATATCGGCGGCAGACTGCCTCTTTATCATTTTGATATGTACCGCATTTCTTCTTGGGACGAGCTTTATTCCTCAGGCTTTTTTGAGTATATAGAGGATGGCGGAGTTGTAGCGGCAGAGTGGAGTGAGAATATTGAAAACGCACTGCCCGATAATACTTGGTATGTAGAATTCGAAGCTATTAGCGAAAACGAACGTAAAATTAAGATATATCATAAAAAGGAAATTTGAAAATGAAAATTTTGGCTATTGAATGTTCGGCAACTGCCTGCTCGGCGGCGGTGCTCAGTGATGAAAAGGTAATAGCATCGGGCTATGTAAATGTAAAGCTCACACATTCGCAAACCTTAATGCCTATGGTTGAAAGCATTTTAAAATCTGCTATGATGAATATAGGCGAAATAGAGGGCTTTGCCGTAAGCGCGGGCCCAGGCTCTTTTACGGGCATCAGAATAGGAATAAGCGCGATAAAGGGCTTGGCGGCGCCCAAAAAACTACCCTGTGTGGCGGTATCCACGCTTCGCTCTATGGCAGAGAATTACAGTGATACCGACTGTATTGTCTGCGCTGTTATGGATGCCAGATGCAATCAGGTTTATAATGCGCTTTTTGAGACCAGGAACGGAAAAGTAACCCGTCTTTGCGAGGATAGAGCGCTTATGTGCGAAGCACTCGCAGAAAATTTAAAAAATATGTCGCAAATCGGGGATAAACGTGTTATAATAGTAGGAGACGGGGCAGAACTGTTTTATTCCTTTGTTAAGGACCTTAAAAATGTGACTATTGCTACACCTGACCGTAGGTATCAAAACGCGGTTAGTGTTGCTACTGTAGCTTTAGAGGATTTTAAAAACGGTAAGCACCAAACTCCTGAGGAGCTGTTGCCTGTGTATTTAAGGCTTCCTCAGGCTGAAAGAGAATTAAAACTTAAAAAGGAGCAGGAAAAATGAAAATTGCGGTAGGTTGTGACCACGGCGGTCTTGAACACAAGAACGCTATTGCAGAGCATTTAAAGGAAAGAGGCTTTGAGGTTACCGATTACGGTATCTATGAGCAGGTATCGGTGGATTATCCAGATATAGCAAAGAAACTCTGTGCCGGTATTACATCAGGCGAAAACGAGCTTGGTATTTTGGTTTGCGGAACGGGTATCGGTATGTCGATTGCGGCAAATAAGGTAAAGGGCATCAGAGCCGCCGCTTGCAGTGAGCATTTTTCTGCAAAATACACCAGGCTTCATAATAATACCAATGTACTTTGTCTTGGTGGCAGAGTAATAGGTGTCGGCACTGCAATAGAGCTTGTCGACTTGTTTGTTGATACTAAGTTTGAGGGCGGCCGCCATCAGACAAGAGTAGATAAAATAATGGAAATAGAGAGGGAAAACTAAAATGAAAAATAATGTTTTTGTAATGGACCATCCCTTAATTCAGCACAAGCTTACTATTTTAAGAAACGAAAAAACAGGCTCTAAGCAGTTCCGCGAGCTTATAAGCGAAATCGCAATGCTTATGTGCTATGAGTCTACAAGAGATTTGCCCTTAAAAGAGGTTGAGACAAAAACACCTTTAACCACCGCTAAAACAAAGGTGCTTGCAGGCAGAAAAATGGCATTTGTACCTATTCTTCGCGCAGGTCTTGGTATGGTTGATGGCGTATTGAGCCTTATCCCAGCCGCAAAGGTGGGTCATATAGGTATGTACCGCGACCCCGAAACACATACGCCTGTTGACTATTATTGCAAGCTTCCGGCAGACCTTGAAGAGCGTGATGTTTTCGTGCTTGACCCAATGTTAGCTACAGGTGGTAGCGCTATAGACGCCGTTTCAAGAATTAAAGAGTTTAATCCTAAGAGAATTAAGTTTATGTGTATTATTGCCGCCCCCGAGGGCATAGAGGCATTCACAAAGGCGCATCCTGATGTTCCTGTTTACTGTGCAGGGCTTGACGACCACCTTAATGACCATTGCTATATAGTACCGGGTCTTGGTGATGCAGGCGACCGTATTTTCGGCACAAAATAAGTTTTTTAATATTTAAAGGCTGTCTCGCGGGAGACAGCCTTTTTCTGCGCTTATTATAGGAAATCTTTTATCATGTTTTCGGGGTATGCTGTAAAGTTCAGGTTTTCTTTGGTTTTAGGGTGGCAGAGGCTAAGGCTATATGACCAAAGACCGATTTCCTTAAAGCTATCTTTAGCACCATATTTTCGGTCGCCTGCAAGGGACATTTTGCGTGAAGCAAACTGCACCCTTATCTGATGAGTTCTGCCTGTGTGAAGCAGTATTCTTACAACCGAAAGTTTTTCGTTTTCAAGCTCTTTTGTGTTAAGCAGTTCGTATTCAAGGGAAGCTTTTTTAACCCCTTTGCGTTCCTTTTTAACTACAAAAACCTTATTTTGGCGGCTGTCCTTAAATAGAAAATCTTTCATTTCGCCCGTGGCTATTTCGGGCGCGCCGTGTATAAGGGCTAAATATTCTTTTTTTAATTTCTGCTCGGCAATATCTCTACTTAGCACCGATGCGGCTTTTTGAGTTTTGGCATAAACCATAATACCGCCAACCTCGCGGTCTAAACGGTGCAGGGGATATACCGTATCGCCTGTGTGTGCTTGCAGTAGGCTTATCATACTTTTTCCGCCACCGCTGTCAGCCTGAGAGAGCAGTCCTGTGGGTTTTATACAAACTATAATATAATCGTCTTCAAATATAATCTTCATTACTCACAATAACCTTTAAATTAGTGACATATAATATACCGGTGCTTTTAAGCCGTCAAATACACCCGGATTGTATTTGGCGGTTATTTTTAATTCACCTTGTCGGTCAATATCATACAAAACTCCGTAAACCGCCGCCGCAACCTGTACACAATCATATTCGGTATCGTTTTCAAAGAGAGGAAGTACCGATTTTCTGAGCTCGTGATAGGTTTTATCGCCCTCTTTTAAAGCATTATATATAATTTCATATACATCGTGTTTTATTTTAGTAGTAAGCGGTGCTACCTTGAGAGGTGGATTTTTAAATGGCTTGCAAGTGAAATGGTCTTTATATACATATCCCGAAGATAAGGTGGGCAATAATAAGGGTTCACTTGCGTCCTTTGGGAACGCTAGGGGTGCTGTCGCCAAATATGCACCATGTGACGCAAAACCTATATGCATTGGGTAATTCATTCTGCACCAGGCAATAGCATTTTTTTCTAATGTGCTTAACAAAAGCCCAACCACCTCTTCTGGCATTTCACAATATGCGTTTTCCATAGCGGTTGCGGTGTCCATACCGTTTAAAATATTTTTTGCAACAAGCTGACACATTAAATCGCTTCCGTGAACCATTGTACCGTCAGAAAGCGTTAGGGGATTACCGCACGATTTAGTGCGTGATTTAAATTCAAAACCCGATGCTATCATATTTTCGGCGAGCCTTGCATATTGTTGGATGTTATTTTCACAGCAACCGTATGTTCCGTTAAGCACAAAAGCGGTTAATATTTCGTTGTTTTGGGTGCTGATAAAAGGGTGAGCCCATTCGTCACCTGTGTTATCGGGTGTGCGGCTGTGTATTATACCGATAGTACCCGGTAGATTTGCGGCATTAGTGTTTTCTAGCAAACGGTCCAAATCACCGACTAGTTTGGCATAGTGGATTTTGCCGTTATCTATTGTTGCAATGCCTGTATAATAGCCTGCATCCAAGCCCTCTTGTTTTCTTAACATATCAATTAAAATAGGGGCGGCAGGCTTTGCTCCAACATATCCTGCAATATTGCACATAAAAAGCACCTCTTTAATAGAGAAGTATTTAACGCTATTATACATAAAAATTTTTTCGTTGTAAATAGATGACCTTGAAAAGTTTGTTTTATATGAAAAAACTTTTCGATAAACAAATTATACCGTGATATGATCAAAGTACAAAAAACTAACACCCTACGACTTTTGAACTGCCCCAAATTGTACGGACAGTACAAAAACACCCTTTATGGTAGTTGTTTTGATTCTACCATAAAGGGTGTTTTTTCTATTGTCTGTTTTTACTGGACTTGTGCATTTTGGTCATAGGGTGTTTTACAATTTTAATCTAATGGTTTCATTGTGGGGACCTCTGCCCCCAAAATTATAAAACCTTACCTAAGTGTACAAAACTCCAATGCTTTCAAGCCTTGTTATAAACCCATTTTTACAACACAGAATATAACCCTTTGTATCTGTGCGGCATTTTGGCGTAGTAGCTGGCGTACCATTGGCGTAGTAGATTAAATCTGCTTATCCTTAAAAAATTCACCCAAGCTTGTAAACTCTTTCTTTTTCAGTTCATTGGTCACGTCGCAATAAATATCCATCGTTGTGCTAATGTCAGCGTGGCCTAAAACATCCTGAATCACCTTTATATTGATACCCGACTCACACAAGCGAGTAGCAAAGGTGTGTCTCAAGC
>CAZNTP010000088.1:0-6636 GCA_964575985.1 uncultured Ruminococcus sp.
CGATATTATCTGCGTTGGCGCAAAGCCCTTGTTCTTCCTCGACTATATTGCCTGCGGCAAGAACGTTCCCGAAAAGATCGCCGCGATTGTGAGCGGTGTTGCCGAGGGATGCGTTCAGTCCGGTGCGGCACTTATCGGTGGAGAAACCGCGGAGCATCCCGGTATGATGCCCGTGGAGGAATACGATCTTGCGGGCTTTGCCGTGGGAATCGTGGATAAGAAAAAGATTTTGGATAATACGACCATGAAGGAAGGCGACGTGATCATTGCGCTTCCTTCCAGTGGCATTCACTCTAACGGATTTTCTTTGGTCAGAAAGGTGTTTGACATCGACAACAACCCCGATTCGCTGTACGTGCCCTGCGAAAAGCTGGGCGGCGCGTCCATTGCCGAAACCCTTCTCACTCCTACCAGAATTTACGTAAAACCGATCCTGGCACTTCTTGAAAAGGTCAACGTAAAGGGAATCAGCCATATTACGGGCGGCGGATTCTATGAAAATATTCCGAGAAGTCTACCCACCGGCTTTACTGACAAGATTAAAAAATCTGATATTAAGATACTTCCTATTTTTGACCTTATTGCAAAGGTTGGCAACATTCCCGAGCGCGATATGTTCAATACCTTTAATATGGGTGTCGGTATGAGTATTGTTGTGGCTAAAGAGGATGCCGAAAAGGCACTTGAGGTTTTAAAGAATGCCGGAGAAAACCCCTACATTATTGGTACTGTTATAAAGGATGATAGAGGTGTTATCATTGAGTAATACCAAAAATGTTGTAGTATTAGCTTCGGGCGGCGGCACCAATTTGCAAGCACTTATTGATGCACAGCACCGTGGGGAACTCGGTTGCGGTAAAATTACCTGTGTTATAGCTTCCAATGCCGATGCTTATGCTTTAACCCGTGCTGAAAATCACGGTATCAAAACCCGTACCCTTATCCGCAAGGATTATGACGATGTGGATAAATACAGTGAGGATATGCGCGATGCTCTGCTTGAAGAAAAGGCAGATGTAATAGTATATGCAGGTTTTATGACTATACTTGGAAACGCCGTTTGTGACACTTTCCCTAACAAAATGGTAAATGTTCACCCAGCGCTTATTCCAAGCTTTTGCGGTAAAGGCTATTACGGTCTTCACGTTCACGAGGAGGCTCTTAAAAAAGGTGTTAAAGTTTCGGGCGCTACCGTTCACTTTGTAACTGCCGAATGTGATGCAGGTCCTATAATTCTTCAAAAAGCGGTAGAGGTTTTGGATGATGACACCCCCGAAACCCTGCAAAGACGCATTATGGAGCAGGCAGAGTGGAAAATTCTGCCCCAAGCGGTAAGACTTTTATGTGACGAAAAAATCGTTGTTGAAAACAGAAAAACATATTTAAAATAGGAGGACTTTATAATGGAAATCAAGTCTATTGAAAACGAGCTTAATTCTTTAGCCTATCACGGCAGAGGCATTATTATAGGTAAAAGTGCTGACGGCAAAAAGGCAATTACCGCCTACTTTATTATGGGTCGCAGTGAAAACAGCCGCAACCGCATTTTTATTGAAGACGGTGAAGGTATCAGAACTCAGGCTTTTGACGAATCAAAAATGACCGACCCTCATCTTATTATATATGCTCCTGTAAGAGTATTAGGTAATAAGACTATTGTTACAAACGGTGATCAGACCGATACTATCTATAAGCTTATGGACAAGCAAATGACCTTTGAACAAGCACTTCGCACACGCGAGTTTGAGGATGATGCCCCCAACTTTACACCCCGTATATCAGGTATTATCCGTCTCGAAGAGGACGATATGAATTTTGCTATGTCAATTTTAAAATCTGCTGAGGGTGACGGTTCTTCTTGCCAGAGGTATACCTTTGCTTACAGCAATCCCCTACCTGCTAAAGCAAAATTCATTCACACCTATAATTGTGACGGCAATCCTCTACCCAGCTTTGAGGGTGAGCCTAAGACCCTCGAATTACCCGATTGCGATATAGATACCTTAACCGATCTAATTTGGAATAATTTAAATGAAGATAATAAGGTATCCCTTTTTGTAAGATATATTGATTTATCAAGCGGCAAATATGAGTCAAGAATTGTTAATAAGAACAAGTAAGGAGAAGTAAAATGAAAGAATTTGAACTTAAATACGGTTGTAACCCCAATCAAAAGCCTGCCAAAATCTTTATGGCAGACGGTAGCGAATTACCAATAGAAATTCTTTGCGGCAGACCCGGTTTTATAAACTTTCTTGATGCCTTTAACTCTTGGCAGTTGGTTAAGGAATTAAAAGAAGCCCTAGGTCTTCCTGCAGTAACTTCTTTTAAGCACGTTAGCCCTACAAGTGCGGCAGTTGGTACAAAGCTTTCTGACAAGCTTAAAAAAGCCTGCTTTGTTGATGATATCGAAGGTCTTGACGAGTCTCCCCTTGCCTGTGCTTATGCGCGTGCTCGCGGTACTGACAGAATGTGCTCCTTCGGTGACTGGGTAGCTTTATCCGATGTTTGTGATGTTACTACTGCTTTACTCATTAAGCGTGAGGTGTCCGACGGTGTTATAGCCCCCGGTTATGAGCCTGAAGCACTTGAAATTTTAAAGTCTAAGAGAAACGGTAATTATAACATTGTAAAAATCGACCCAGATTATGTTCCCGAAGCTATCGAGCATAAACAGGTTTACGGTATTACCTTTGAGCAAGGCAGAAATAATTTCCTTATTAACGAAGAATTACTTTCAAATCTTGTTACAGAAAATAAGGAATTACCCGACAGCGCCAAGCGTGACCTTATAATTTCTCTTATCACCCTTAAATATACACAGTCTAACTCTGTTTGCTTTGCTGTAGACGGACAGGCTATCGGTGTGGGGGCCGGTCAACAGTCGAGAATTCACTGTACAAGACTTGCAGGCTCTAAGGCTGATACATGGTTCCTCAGACAACACGACAAGGTATTAAATCTTCCTTTCCTCGATGAGATTGGCAGACCAACAAGAGACAATGTTATTGACGGTTATATTAACCAAAATGAAGAGGATGTTTGCGCTGACGGTAACTGGCAGAAATACTTCAAGTCGCAACCCTCTCCCCTTACCGATTCTGAAATTAAGGAATACCTTTCAACAATTAAGGGTGTAGCCTTAGGCTCTGATGCTTTCTTCCCCTTTGACGATAATATTGAAAGAGCTTATAGAAGCGGTGTTTCTTATATAGCAGAGCCCGGTGGCTCTATCCGTGACGATGCTGTAATTGACTGTTGTAATAAATACGGAATTGCAATGGCATTTACAGGAATGAGACTTTTCCACCATTAATAACCTTAGGAGAACTAAAATGAATTTTTTCGAAGAACTGAAAAATTATGATAGCGAAGTAGCTGCTGCTTGCGATAAGGAATTACAGCGTCAGCGCCATAATATTGAGCTTATTGCTTCTGAAAATATTGTATCAAAGGCAGTACTGCTTGCCGCAGGCGGTGTACTTACTAACAAGTATGCTGAGGGCTATCCTACAAAGCGTTACTACGGCGGTTGCTACTGTGTGGATATAGTTGAAGATATCGCCAGAGAAAGAGCCAAAAAACTGTTTGGCTGTAAATTTGCAAACGTTCAGCCACACAGCGGTGCAAATGCAAACCTTGCAACCTTTTTTGCGCTTGTAAACCCAGGTGATACTGTAATGGGTATGAATTTACAGCAGGGCGGTCATCTTTCTCACGGCTCCCCCGTTAATATTTCGGGTAAATATTTCAATATCGTTCCCTACGGTGTTAATGATGAGACCGAAACTATTGACTATGATGAAATGAGAAGAATTGCTCTCGAATGTAAGCCTAAGCTTATTGTTGTCGGCGCTTCTGCATATTCAAGAATAATCGATTTTCCCCGTTGCCGCGAAATTGCCGACGAGGTAGGCGCTTATTTAATGGTTGATATGGCTCATATTGCAGGTCTTATAGCGGCAGGTGTTCATCCGTCACCCGTTCCTTACGCACATGTTGTTACCACAACAACCCACAAAACGCTGAGAGGTCCTCGCGGCGGTATGATTCTTACTAACGACGAAGAGCTTGCCAAAAAGATTGATAAGGCAGTTTTCCCCGGCACTCAGGGCGGACCTTTAATGCATATAATTGCGGCTAAGGCAGTGGCTCTCGGCGAAGCACTTACCGATGAATATAAAGAGTATCAAAAACAGGTTGTTAAAAATGCCGCCGCTTTGGCAAAGGCTCTCACCGCAGAGGGCTTTGAGTTAGTATCAGGCGGTACTGATAACCACTTAATGCTCCTAAAGCTTGTAAACGAAGGTATTACGGGTAAAGAACTTGAACACCGTCTTGACGAGGTACACATTACTGCTAATAAAAATACCGTTCCTAATGACCCGCAAAGCCCATTTGTTACAAGTGGTGTAAGACTCGGTACACCCGCAGTAACCACACGTGGCTTTAAAGAGGCAGAAATGAAGAAAATTGCCCGTTGGATTCGTGAGGTTGTTGACGATTTCGAGGGCAACAAGGATAGAATTGCGGCAGAGGTGCAAGACCTTTGCGCTAAATTCCCTATCTATTAATATTTTAAAAATTACCTCCCTAGACCTAGGGAGGTGTCTGTGCTTTTTTTAATACTAAAATACAATTTCAAGGAGCAATATAATGAAGGTAATGGTTGTAGGCGGCGGCGGTCGTGAGCACGCCATAATTAAAAAACTGAAAGAAAATAAAAGTATAACCGAAATTTTTGCCCTCCCCGGTAACGGCGGTATGGCAAATGATGCCACTTTAGTCAATATTGGCGCTAAAGATATTGAGGCTCAGGTTGAATTTGCACTAAAAAATAAAATCGATTATGCAGTTGTAGCCCCCGACGACCCGTTAGTTTTGGGTGCTGTAGATGCTTTGAACGAAGCAGGTACCCCTTGCTTTGGTCCTAATAAAGCGGCGGCTATTATCGAAGGCAGTAAGGTTTTTTCTAAAAATCTTATGAAAAAATACGGTATTCCAACTGCCGAGTATGAGGTTTTTGATAACGCCGAAGCCGCTATTGAATATCTAAAAACCGCACCGATACCTACCGTTATCAAGGCAGACGGCTTAGCACTCGGTAAGGGTGTTATTATTGCAGAAACACGTGAAGCTGCTGTAGATGCTGTACGCTCTATGATGGAGGACAAGGTATTCGGTGACAGCGGTAACAATATCGTTATTGAGGAATTCCTTACAGGCCCCGAGGTTTCTGTTCTTTCCTTTACAGATGGTAAAACTGTTAAGCCAATGGTTTCTTCCCAAGACCACAAACGCGCTTTAGACGGTGATAAGGGACTTAATACAGGCGGTATGGGTACTATAGCGCCTAACCCCTATTACACCAAAGAAATTGCTGATGTTTGTATGGAAACTATTTTCAAGCCTACAATTGATGCTATGAATAAGGAAGGCAGAAGCTTTAAGGGTTGCCTTTATTTCGGTCTTATGCTAACAGAAAAAGGACCTAAGGTTATAGAATACAACTGCCGCTTCGGTGACCCCGAAACTCAGGTTGTTCTTCCCCTTTTGGAAAGTGACCTACTTACAGTTATGCAAGCTACAACTAATGGCACTTTGGCAGAAACTGAGGTTAAATTCAGTGACGGCGCCGCGGCTTGTGTTGTAATGGCTTCAAGCGGTTATCCCCAAAAATATGAAAGCGGTTTTGAGCTTAAAATTGACAAAAGTGTTGCCGATAAGGTTTATGTTGCAGGCGCTAAGCTTGAAAACGGTCTTCTTAAAACCGCAGGCGGACGGGTACTCGGTGTTACTGATACAGCTACTAATCTTGAAACTGCACTGGAAAAGGCGTATAACAATGTGAAGCTTGTAAGCTTTAAAAACGCTTTTTACAGAAATGATATTGGTGCCAGAGCACTAAAGGCTATTAAAGGAGAGTAATTTATGGTTTACCGTATATTTGTTGAGAAGAAAAAAGAGCTTGCTAATGAAGCTCGCGGTCTTTTAAAAGACATTAACGGACTTTTGCAGATAAACTCTGTTACTGATGTTAGGGTTATTAACCGTTATGATGTTGATAATATTGAAGAAGAGTTGTTCAGTTATGCAGTAGGCACTGTATTTTCCGAGCCTCAGCTTGATATTGCAACTGCCGAGATTGATACTGACGGTGCTACTGTTTTTGCGGTTGAATTTTTACCCGGTCAGTTTGACCAACGCGCTGACTCTGCCGCACAGTGTATACAAATAATTTCTCAAAAAGAGCGCCCCCGCGTTCGCACCGCAAAGGTTTATCTGCTTTACGGCAATCTAACCGAGGCAGAGCTTAAAGAAATTAAAAAATATGTTATAAACCCCGTTGAAGCAAGAGAAGCAACCCTCGAAAAGCCCGAAACCTTGGAAACTAAATATGATATTCCCACAACTGTTGCTACCTTAGACGGCTTTATTGATTTAGACCGAAAAGGCTTAGAGGATTTCGTTTCTAAATACGGTCTTGCAATGGATGCTGACGATATTGCTTTCTGTCAGGATTATTTTAAATCTGAAAATCGCAATCCAACTATCACCGAAATTCGAATGATAGATACATATTGGTCTGACCACTGCCGTCACACCACATTCCTTACTAATATTGATGATGTTAAG
>CAZNTP010000088.1:6646-6857 GCA_964575985.1 uncultured Ruminococcus sp.
CACCTATGACGAATATATAGCAACTCGCAAGGCTTTAGGCAGAACAAAGCCTGTTTGCCTTATGGATATTGCTACTTTGGCAGTTCGTCAGCTTAAAAAGGACGGTAAGCTCGATAAACTTGATGAATCGGAAGAAATTAATGCTTGGACAGTAAAAATTAAGGTTGAGGTTGACGGCAAAGAGGAAGATTGGCTCTTGCTCTTTAAGAAC
>CAZNTP010000089.1:0-6837 GCA_964575985.1 uncultured Ruminococcus sp.
AACTATTAAGTTGTTAAAAATCGCTCTTTTTCAGTGGTTTCGAACCGTCCCCTGTCTTCACTGTCTTCACTGTCTTCATTTAAAATGATTATCTTAACATGGTCATTACTATATCGCCCATACCAACCTGTCGACCATAAAAATCAAAAGTTTTGTTTAACGAGTTATCATAGTAACCAAGTTTTCTTCCATGAAAATCGCTTATCCACTTTTTATTACCCGACCATTCGACCCATCCAAGAATATTACCTTGCCAATCTTTTATTGCTTCGCGACCCATATAATCCCCGTGCTATATAAAACATTATTTAATAAACCACATTTACCATTTTACATATTTTACGCAACTACGACCTTCGCATGCGCATTGGCCTTGCGTTACAGAAGAAAAAACGCCGGCGCCGCATTTGCCACGATCAGATGGAGAAGATGTTTCAACGGAATTACCTTTTTCGGTGCGATATCCTCGCCAATTTGCACAGGTTACACAGCATTTAGTGTTTTTTGTAGCAGTCCACATAATAAAATCCTCCTTAATATTAAGAATATTGTACGGCCTTAAGTCGACCATTCCACTCTTTGTGTTTTACCTCATACCAAGCCTTATGCATTTCTAAATACGCTTCAAGGTCTACTTTGCCATTTTCATCAAATACGGGTTCTGTGCCACGTTCAGCATAGATTTCATTATACCATTGTTTAGTGTAATCATCAGACACCAATGGAGCAAAAAATAAAAGAACAATATTGAGTCCGTTGTTTCCCTCCATCTCAGCAATAATATCATGTGTTGTGATATCTTGGTGTTGTTCAAACCAAACGTTAGTAAACGTATAGTGTTCTCCTGAATTGCAGATTATCTCGCATTCATAGGTTAGCGAATCAAAGGTCGACAGACTGCGCCGCTCCTTATTCAAAGCTTTAAACTCTGCTATATCATCCAACAAAATCTTTTTAATCAACTTGTTTTTTGGTTTTGCACTTACGAAACCGAAGTGACCATATTCAACAATTGTTATTTCATCTTTTTCTACATCAATGCTAAAGTACAAACTATTTTTAGTTGTCGGTAAAGCATCACTTTCAACCGAGCCGGTTTTATCAAAATCATCTAAATAAATCGCTGTTTCGTTTTCTTTTGCAGTTTCTTCCACTGTCTTTTTTACATCCTTCGCAGTATCCGCTAAGGTTTTACCTACATCCTTCAATTTGTCTAAAAAACCCATTTTCATTTCTCCTTTTGCAAAACGCAATTATTATATTGGAAAAAAACCGTTTGTTGAACAGTGTTCACCAATATTTTTAATAGTATATCATAAAATAAAAGAAATGTAAACACTATTCAACAAAAAGGTGAAAAAAATTTTATGTTTAAGATTAAAGCCGCTGATGGAACAAACAATCTTACAGGCAAAAAGATTGCTGAAATTAGAAAATCAAAAAAGCTTTCACAACGGAAATTGGCAGCCAAAATGCAACTACTAGGGTTTGATGTGGACCATTATTTTATTAGACGAGTAGAAAACGGCGAAAGATTTGTAACAGATATTGATTTAGTTATTTTTTCAAGAGCTTTAGAAACCTCCATTGAGATTTTGCTTTCTGATATAAACGATAGAATATAAAGTGGCTGTCTCACTAAGAGAAAGTGAGGCAGCCCTAAAATTATGCTTAAAAGGGAAGTTATGCACATTTTTTGTTAAAAAAATGATATTTTGTGGATAACGAAACAGAGATATTGCTATCCCTTGCTTTAAAATATTCAATTTGATGGTTTTAAGCAATCATTTTCTCAAAAAGATGTGTTTTTCTTCTTTTCTTTAAAGTTTTGTTGTGAAGTTTATTTATGTTGAAAGCGAAGCATAAAAGCAACATTTCAATCTTTACATTCTCATTTCCTCTGGTCAAAAATCTTCTAAAACCGTAATCCTGTTTAAGCACACCAAAAGCACCCTCAACCTGAGGAAGACAGGGGACGGTTTCAAATACATAAAGTTAACGCTTGTATATAAACTAAAAACCCACTGCTTTTTGATATCAAAGGCAGTGGGTTTAAGTTTACATAATATTTTTTCGCTCAAAGATTTTGTACTTTTTAACAACTGTATAAAATGGCATACCAAAAACATAGCACATTACAAGCTGAGACAGGCCGACCTCGGCACCAGATATTAAAAATCCCCAAAGGGATGCACCCTCCGGCAAGAAAAACCAAGCGATTTCGGCACCGATTACAACCGCATTGACAAGCACGGGCGGTAGTGCCGCAAGCAGCGGCAAGCCTTTTACGGTATACCCTCTTAAAAGATAGGTAAGAATTGCCGCGATTAAGGTGGCGGCTGTGCCGAAAATCATATCAAGCGCGTTAAATGAGCCGATGTTTGCAATAAAACAGCCCACTGTAAGCCCCGGTATTGCCGCGGGGGTGAAAACGGGCAGAATGGTAAGCATCTCGGAAAGCCTTAGCTGTAGAGGTCCATAAGCCAGACCGAATACATTACTAATATATGTAAGTCCCGCATAAGCGGCGGCTATAAGCGCGCCCGTAATCAGATATTCTGTTTTTTTAGTTTTCAACATAAATACTATAACCTCTTGTAAAAATCAACCGCCAATTTGTCGCACCGTTCATTTTCAGGGTGACCTGCATGGCCCTTAACCCAATCAATAGTGACCTCGTGAAAGGCGATAAGCTCTAAAAGTTGTTCCCAAAGGTCAGGGTTAAGCGCGGGCTTTTTATCCGCCTTGCGCCAGCCGTTTTTCTGCCACGATGCCGCCCAGCCCTTAGTTATACCGTCTGCCACATATTTGGAATCGGTAACAAGGCGCACCTTGCATTTTTCCTTTAAAGCCGACAGTCCCATAATAGCGGCGGTAAGCTCCATTCGGTTGTTGGTGGTGTTTTTTTCACCGCCCGAGAGTTCCTTTTCGTGCTCACCAAATCTGAGCACCACTCCCCAACCGCCAGGACCCGGGTTTCCCGAGCAGGCGCCATCGGTAAATACTTCAACATATTTTAACATAACATTAATACTTTCTGTAGCTACCTACAACCTTACCGAGTACCATCGGGTCCTCGGGGTAGATGGGTGAAAAGTCGGGATTTTCGGGCATAAATATAATCTGCCCATTCTTTATAAGCAATCTTTTAACGGTGGCATTGTCACCGTCCATACCGACAACAATATCGCCACTGCGGCAGGGCTTGTTTTTATCTGCAACGATAATATCCCCGTCAAGTATGCCAGCGTCCCGCATACTAAGTCCTACTACCTTTAGCGCAAAAAGACCCTCGGCATCCTTTGAGGGATAAGGAATATAATCCTCAATTTCTTCAACCGCCAAAATGGGCTTGCCTGCCGTAATTCTGCCAACTAATGGCACCATTGACGAGGGCGAGCCCGTATCTATACGGATAGAACGGGAATTTTTAGCATCCCTTACTATGTAACCCTCATCCTCGAGCGCGCCTAAAATGGCGTGCACGGTTGAGGTCGATTTAATGCCCGTTGCGGCGCAAATTTCACGAACAGAGGGGGGGACACCCTCCGACATCTGCTTCACTAAAAAACTGTAAACCAGTTGTTGTTTTTCGGTAAGAGGGGTTTTTGACATAGGTTTAACCTCCAACGAATATTAGTTCTTTTTTATTGTAACATCAATTTTTCTTTTCTGCAACATTTTTATCGTTTCTTTTAAAAATTTCTGTAAGTCCCATAAATATCAGCAGTCCCCCGAAAAGCTTTGCAGTAAGCCCGCCACCGAAAAACGAGGTTAACATAATACCGAGTGCCGCTCCCACAAGTCCCCAAAGGCTAAGCTTTAAGGTAAGATTCCATTTAATCTTCTTTTTTACCCCATAAATTATGACCGCAAGCAATGCAATAGGGATAAAAAAGAGTAAATTTATTCCCTGTGCGGTAAGCTGTTCGGTTTCGGTAAAAAGGGTTAAATAAATTATGAGCACTGCGCCGCCGCCCAGCCCCATTGAGCCTAAAACACCCGAAAAAAGCCCTGCTAAAAGGGCTGGAATATTCATTTGAGCAGCAGGCGGATGCCTGCATAGACCATAAATGCACCAAAAATACGTTTAAGCCAAACGGGTGAGATTTTCCGTAGAAAATAGGTGCCTAAAACCGCTCCAAAAAGTCCTGTCGGCATATAAATTACAGCATCGTTAAAGTTTACATAATCTTTTATAATGTAAAGCACCGCACTAAGGATTGATATCGGCAATATTACCGCCACCGCACCCGAATGAGCCTCCTTTTGAGAAAGTCCCATTTTTTTAAGTATGGGAACCGCTATCATTCCGCCGCCCGCTCCTAAAAGCCCGTTAACAAGACCTATACTAAGCCCTGCTGCCGCGGTCATAATGTTTGATTTTTTCATATTTTTAAAGCTGCCCCTATCACAATAATTAAGTTTATTTTTTTCAAAAATACGAATATTATAAATCAAAACTAAAAATTTTACATTTTTTTAATTATTTTTTTCAAAAATATGGTGACATACATCTAAAAATGTGTTATACTAATATGGATTATATTTAATATATAGGAGTTGAGAGTTTGAAGCTACTGGCAATAGACGGTAACAGTATCATAAACCGTGCCTTTTACGGCATAAAGCTATTATCCACTAAGGACGGTCAGTATACCAACGGAATTTACGGTTTTATTAATATTTTAAACAAACTGCTTGAAGCCGAAAAGCCTGACGGCGTGGCAGTAGCTTTTGACCTGAAGGCTCCGACCTTCAGACACAAGCAATATGCCGAATATAAGGCAGGCAGAAAGGGTATGCCGCCAGAGCTTGCAAGCCAGATGCCCGTTTTAAAGGAATGGCTAAAGCTTGCAGGCTATACCTGTATTGAGTGTGAGGGTTACGAGGCGGATGATATTTTGGGTACACTCGCTAAAGCCTGCGAGCTAAGCGGTAACGAGTGTGTTATTTCTACAGGTGACCGCGACTCCTTGCAGTTGGTATCCGACAAAACCCGCGTGTTGCTTGCCGCTACTAAAATGGGGCACCCCGAAATTATAAACTACACAAAAGAAGCTTTATTTGAACGCTATGGTCTTACTCCGCCCGAAATGATAGAGCTTAAAGCCCTTATGGGTGACTCGTCGGACAATATACCCGGTGTTGCAGGTGTGGGTGAGAAAACCGCTACCGACCTTGTAACAAGGTACCACAGTATTGATTTTATATACGAAAATATTGAAACACTTGAAATTAAGGACAGTGTAAGAAATAAATTAGTCGCAGGCAGAGAAAGTGCATTTTTAAGCCGCGAGCTTGGTACTATATGCAAAGAAGCGCCTATAGACAACAACATTGAGAGTTATAAAACAAAATCCGCTTCAAATAAAGAATTAGCCGCCCTTATGACAAGGCTTGAATTCTTTAAGCTTATGGAAAAAATGGGGTTAGAGCCTGTAAATTCCCAAATGGGAATTAGCTTTGACGACAGCGAAACCACAAAAATTTATATTAAAGAACAGCTCCCCGAAGCAGTAAAAGAGATAACAGTTTACTGCGAAAAGGGTGAATTTGCGGCTGTTTGGGAGGACGGTGTATGCCGTCTTGATGAAAAGCAAGCCTTAAGCCTTTACTTAAATGCCGACATTAAAAAGCGTGTTTACGATTATAAGAATTTATACAAAGCAAACGAAGCGGTTACTGCCATCAGCTTTGACGCTATGCTTGCAGCTTATCTTTGTAACCCCTCGGCATCCTCCTACGCAGTAGACAGACTGCTCGGGGAATACGGCTCTGCCACAGAAATAGCAGGTGAGGCTGATGAGCTTATTAAAAACGCTTGCACCTTTAAAACCGCCTGCGATAATTTAGAAAACGAGCTTAAGAGAACAAACCAGTTAAAGCTTTTAGAGGAAATTGAACTGCCGCTCGCACGAGTGCTTGGAAGTATGGAGCTTTGCGGTTTTTTGGTAGATAAGGATGGACTTGAAGCCTTATCGGATGAGCTTGGCGGCAGAATAGCCGTAATAGAAAAAGAAATCTACAGCCTTGTTGGCTATGAATTCAATCTTAATTCACCAAAGCAATTAGGTGTAGCTCTATTTGAAAAGTTAGAGCTTCCCGCAAAGAAAAAGACCAAGAGCGGCTACAGCACAAATGCCGAAGTGCTTGAAGAACTCAAAGACCGCCACCCTGCCGTGTCTCTGCTTTTAGAGTACAGACAGTTGGCAAAGCTTAAATCCACCTATGCTGACGGACTGAGAGGCTGTATCAGTGAGGACGGTAGAATTCATACCACATTTAATCAGACCGAAGCCCGAACGGGAAGAATAAGCTCGTTAGAGCCAAATCTTCAAAACATACCCGTCCGCACAGACGAGGGCAAACGGCTTCGCGAATACTTTATTGCCCCCGAGGGTAAGGTGCTGTGTGACGCAGACTATTCGCAGATTGAACTGCGTGTGCTTGCAAGCATAGCAAACGACCAGAATATGATAAATGCCTTTTCTTCGGGCATAGATATCCACACCGCTACTGCGGCGCAGGTATTCTCTATGCCTACAGATATGGTGACACCCATTATGCGTAGCCGCGCCAAAGCAGTAAACTTTGGTATAGTTTACGGTATCGGCGCATTCTCGCTTTCAAAGGATATAGGGGTTACACGTGCCGAGGCGGATAGCTATATTAAAAATTATTTAGCCTCCTATTCGGGCGTTGCGACTTATATGGAAAACACCATTAAGCAGGCTAGACTTGATGGCTTTGTATCAACACTTTTCGGCAGAAGACGTTCTCTGCCCGAGCTGAATAACTCAAACGGAATGTTAAGATCCTTTGGAGAAAGGGTAG
>CAZNTP010000090.1:0-6765 GCA_964575985.1 uncultured Ruminococcus sp.
CTGCAGGTACAAATTCTTCTATGCTGAACATTTCCAGTTGGTCTCTATGTATTCTGTCTTTTACTATCATTTTTATCACCAACTTTATTATACCATAAAACGCAGAAAAAGCCCAGTGAAAATTGGACTTTTTCGACAGTCTGAAGGGGCTACCTCACTTTTTTAGTGAGGTAGCCCCTTATTTTATATTCTTTATATTTGCCACAGAATCTGCAATTTGAGCAAAAATTTGACTGCAGGTGAGAGTTTGCCTTGTGGTGTTTTCTGAAAAAATCACGGCAACATATTTCGGGTTTTCCGCAGGGAAAAATCCGCAAAACCAGCTTGAGTTAATTTCTGCACCGTTTACAAATTTTCCCGTTTGAGCGGTTGCGGTTTTGCCTGCGGCAGTAACCGTCTTAGGCTTAGCGTCGGTTCCGGTTCCTTCTTCAACAACAGATAACAAGCAGACCTTTAGTATATCGGCAGTGGTTTCACTCATAACGCGAGTTGGTTTGCCGATATTGTATTCTTCAAAATTTCCGTCCTTTACGGTGCCTTCGACAAGAGAAGGGATATAATATGTGCCGTTTCCCGCTATGGAACAGTAAAGGGTTAAAATTGATATGGGGGATAACAGTAATTCTCCCTGACCAATGCTAAAATTTGCCAGATGTGCAATATTTGAGAGGGTGGCGCTTTTAGGAATACATCCCTTTGCAGTTTCTATACCGTCGCAAAGCTTTAAAGAATTACCGAATCGAAGGGATGAAGCGGTTTTAAAAATCTCTTCTCCGCCAATATTAAAGGCAAAATTATAAAAATAAGTGTTACAAGAATTTGCAATGCTTTGTTTTAAATCAAAATATCCGTGTCCGTCTGATTTATGGCATTTGAATTTGCGGTCTATTATTTCGCAACTGCCTGTGCAGTTATAACAGAATCCCGAAATGCCGTTTTCAATTCCTGCGGCGGCAACACAGGGCTTGAATACCGAGCCTACATTATATGCATTAATAGCGCGATTAAGAAGAGGGGAGTCGCTGTCTTTTAAATATTCTTCTATATTGTTGACTTGAAAGGTGGGTAGACTGACCGATGCTCTTATTTTTCCGGTATCGGCTTCGGCAATTACAACCGCCCCTGTATCAATTGCTTTTGCGGCGGCTTCAGCAATTATTTGAATATTTATATCAATTGTGCTTACAATTCCTCCTGCTGTAATAGAACTGTCGTTATAAAGCATTGGCTCTGCACCCTTGAGTAGTTCACCCTTACCGTTACACTCGTAAGCAATATACGCATCACTTTCACTCTTTAGTTGCTCATTATATGCCTTTTGCAAACCCGAAACACCGTTGCCGTCAATATCGGTGTATCCTAATGTGTGAACTGCTAATGCAGTATCGGTAGAGCTTTCGTAAACTTCTGTGCAGACAATACCGTCACAATTTATAAATTCGGGCACTTCGCAAAGTATGGGCTTTCCGTCTTTAAGGCTATTCAGCGCATTTTCTAACGCTTCACCCTTTAGCTTGGCCTTTAATGCGGTTTTGGCTTTATCTGTAGGGGAGACCGCCGCAATAATTTTTTTAGAATTGTTGGTTAGAGGTATTAAATTACAGTCATAAATTGTGCCTCTTAAATCACCGATTTTAAGTTTTAGACAGTTTTGGTTTTCAAGTATTTTAGAATAATCACTAACTGCTATTACCGATACCCTTAAAATGCTATACATAAACATTAAAAAAATCAGAAACATACTAATTGCGCCACGTATTGTAAAACTGTGCCAAAAGCCAGATTTATTTTTCATAAAAAACACCTCTTGTCATTTAATATTGACAAGAGGTGTTCAAATTATTAAGCTTTCATTCTAAGTAAGGACCCTATTTTTACGGGACGCTCAAAAGGTATTTTTACAGTCATCATAGGATGTGGTGCGGTATCTATCGGATTGTTTTTGCCGTCAAACAATTCGTTTGCTACTACCTCAAAGGGCGGGGCTTTGGGCTCTAAGCAATCAAAAACCTGTCCCTTTAAAAATTTGTTTTTGAGTGTGGCTACAATCATTCCGTCCTCATAGCCGTCAACTATTGCGGCAACGGCATAATCCCTTACATAGCCTGCATTTTCATAGGTCTGTGAGTTTTTGGGCGCACTCAAATAAAAACCTGTCGAATATGTGCGGTGGCTGATTTTATTGAGTTCTTCTGTAACCCAAAGGGGACATTTCCATTCACCGTTTGCGAGCCTTAAACTATCGAGCGCACCGCGGTAAGCGTTAGTAACAACAGCAGTATAGTAATGAGATTTGGCTCTACCTTCTAGCTTAATACTGTCAATACCAGCCGCTATCATTTTATCAAGATGCTCTGCCATACACATATCGTTTGCGTTAAGAATATACGTGCCTTTATCGGTTTCGGTAATATCAAAATACTGCCCCGGTCTTTTTTCTTCTATTAAAGAATAACTCCAACGGCAAGACTGCGCACAGTCACCGCGGTTAGCGTCTCGGCCTGTCATATAGCTTGAAAGTAAGCACCGTGCAGAGAAAGAAACACATATAGCACCGTGAGCAAAGGCTTCAAGCTCTAAATCCATAGGCGTTTTGGCTCTGATTTCGGCAATCTCGTCTAGCGATAATTCACGCGCTAATACAACACGCTTAGCACCAAAGTCGTGAAAAGCTCTTGCGGTTTCATAATTGCAAATACCCGATTGTACCGAAATGTGAAGCTCGCAGTCGGGCGCGTATTTTTTAACAAGCCCCATTGTGCCAATGTCGGATGCAATAATAGCATCTGCACCGAGTGTATTAAGCATTTCTAAGAAAGCGGGCAGTCTCGGTATTTCAGCATTGTGGGGTATTGTATTGCAGGTCACATGCACCTTAACACCGTGCGAATGAGCATATTCAATACCCAACTTTAAATCTTCCTCACCAAAGTTTGTGGCGGCGGTGCGCATACCAAATTCCTCGCCTGCAAGATATACCGCATCTGCGCCGTAATCAACAGCGGCTTTAAGTCTTGTCAAATCACCCGAGGGGGCAAGCAGTTCGGGTAATTTAATAATATTAGTCAAAGTATTCATAAATCCAATTATTTCCTTGCTGTAAACGGCTTATAGTTTTTTGTTGCTCACCAAGGGTTTTGTGGTAATAAAATTTACCGTCCTTATCGGTTACAAAGTAGTAATAAGAACTGTCCTCGGTGGGATAAAGTGCCGCTTTAATAGCGTCAATACCAGGGGAGCACAAAGGTCCTGGTGGGAGTCCCTTAATTTCATAAGTATTATATCTGCCGTCATCATTCTTGTTGAAGGTTCCGTAGTAGCAGGTGGGGGAGGAGCCCAAGGTTCCGCCAACCTCATCATTACCTAAGCGGTTGTAGAAAACTGCGGCAACATTTGGCATTTCATCTGCATTTTGTCCCGCTTCCATCTGGATGATAGATGCCATTGTGAGAATTTCGTTCATTGTGTAGCCCAATTCCTCGGCACGCTGGAACATTGTATCTGTAATGCGTTTTTCGGTTTCGCTAATCATTTTTTCAACTACTAGCTTAGCGCATTCCTTGGAATCGTATGCAAAAAACTCATAGGTCTCGGGGAAAAGATAACCCTCAAGCTCGCAGTAGGTTTTGCCAACATTAACATTTTTGAGTAGCTTTGAGTCATACTTCACTTCATTTAAGGCATAGATAAAGTCACTTTTAGAGCAAACGCCCGCTTTTTCGAGTATGGTTACAATACCCGGAACGGTAACATCCTCACCGTTAACATTCTTAACATAGTCATAAACGCCCGTGCCCTCGGGAATGGTTACCTTAATGCTCTCAGCCTTTGCACCCTCGTTAATGAGCATTTGCGCTAAGGTTTCATAGCCGGCTTCTGTATTAAAAGAATAAAAACCGTATTTAAACTGACTGTCATAGCCCTTTAATTTCGAATAAAGTCGGAAAAACAGAGGCACTTTAACCGCGCCTGTTTCCTTGAGCTGTTCTGCAACAGAAGATGCGGGTGTTCCCATTTCAATATTCATACCCACATTTTCGCCTCTGCCAAAGCCAATGCCCATAAAGTCGGCACCTACATAGATAATACCAAAGGCAAGACCAACCGATACTATAATAATTGAGAAAATCCAAATAATATTTTTAAGAGCTGAGCTTTTTTTCTTTTTCTTCTTTTTATTGGAATTTTCATAGCTTTCGGTATCAATATTAAAGCCCTTGCCTAATACAAATTCATCTTCCGAGGATGAAACTATATCGTTAGAATTGTTAAATTTATCGTCCATTATAAACTCCCGATTTTTAAATATATCTCATTTGTTTTTTAAGCTTTTCTGCAGTAGCGCTATCGGTTAAGGCTTCAAGTAAGCTAAAACCAAAGGCAAAAGCCGCGCCCGCACCAAAGGAAGTAACTATATTTCCGTCAGAGACTACGGGCTCGTTTTTAATATCAGCACCGATTAAATCCTTTTCAAAGCCTGTAAAGCAGGTGGCTTTTTTGTCCCTTAACAGTCCCTTATGGCCAAGGATTGACGGTGCCGCACAAATAGCACCGATTAAAAGACTATTCTTTGCCGCATAATCTATATAGGTCTGTACAGTTTTACTGTTTTCAAGATTAAGTGTGCCCGGCATACCGCCAGGGAGAATTATACCTCTAAGAGCGTTAGTATTAAGCTCATCCTCGCTTAAATCACAAACAACAGGAATACCGTGTGAGCCTGTAACTGTTTTTGAGCCGACACCTACAGTTTTAATTTCAATATCAGCGCGTCTTAAAATATCGATAGGGGCTAAGGCTTCACATTCTTCAAAGCCGTTTGCTAAAAATATATAAATCATAACTTTTCCTCACTGTACAATTTCAAAACCGAATTCAGAACATCGTTTGAAATATCCTCAATGCTTCTAGCCTCACCGTCTTTAGAACAGGGGATAGTTTCCCAACCTGAATAATTAGCAGTGAATACTGCGGCTTTTCGGCAAAGGTCAAGATATTCGGTGTCGCTTTCGTGAATATCTTTTTTAGAATTGTCACCCTCATACCTTTTGCTTAAAAGCTTTTGCGAAACCTCAACAGGCATATCGAGGAAAATCACCTTATCAGGCTCTGGAATACCGATTTTATTGTATTCAAAATCATAAAGCCAAGAAAGAAAGCTTTCCCACTCGCTTTCGGGTAGCTTAGAGGCTTGATGTATTGCATTAGATGTAGTGTATCTGCCTGCAACTACAGTGCCGCCATCGTTATAGTAATTCCCCCAATTTGCTTTGAATGAGGCGTAGCGGTCTACTGTATAGAAAACCGAGGCAGCAAAGGCATTAACGTCACCCGGTTTTTTGCCAAAAGTTCCGTTTAAATACATTTTAACAAGCGTGCTTGACGGATTTTCATAATCGGGAAAGGAAACGCTTTTACAGTCGATACCTTTTTGCTTTAAATTTTCATAAAGCAAATCAAGCTGGGTCGACTTTCCGCTACCGTCAAGACCTTCAATTACTATAAGCTTACCCATTATTTTTTAATTCCTTATAATATTCTTTAACCTCTTTTGCCTTTCCGCAGGACATTTTGCCCTCGGGACACGGTCCTGTAAGGCAGGAGGGACCTACGTTTTTGAAAAGGTTAGGTGCTACTTCAGACACTAGTTTTAACATTTGGTTTGCAATGTCCTGAATTTCCCACTGAGCGCGTGCACAGCAACGGTGTCTGAAAAAATTATGGAGAGAGCGCGCATTCATTGTCATTACCATTTGTGTCTCACATGCATTAGGTAAAACAAAGCGGGCGTCCTCAATAGCCTTTTTTTCTGCAAGACGGGCGGCGGTTTTTTCGTCCTTACCCTCTCCCATAAAGGTTTTAATGTGCTTTTCTTTAAGTATTTCGGCAAGGCGGTCATATTTTCTTTGGTCTTCAGCCATAATTTCATCGTAAAGCTCTAAGGCTTCGGGAACAGCGGCAATTTCGGGGGGAGTAACATATTCAAAAGCGCCCTCTCGCACATAACGCTGACTTTTTACAGAGAATGATGCCATACGGTGACGGGTAATCTGTGCTAAAAGTGACCGCGAAACACCCTCAATACCAAAGGTGAAGCTTGCGTGCTCAATAGGACTTTCGTGTCCGATTTCAGCGAGCATTTCCACAAAAGAAGCCGCCTTTTCGTCGGTTAAATTTTCTGTTAAATCGCTTATAGTTGAACTACTGTAGCAAAGCTTTGCGGCAGATGCCACTGTATGTTCGGGGTTTGGAGTATGTGCTAAAAGATATACCTTAGCCATAATTTTTTCTCCTCTCAAATTATATTCGACATCATTATACCAAAATTTCTATTCTTATTCAATAAAAAAGTAATAGATTTTTTTAAAAAATTTTTAAATTTTTTTTATAAAAGGTCTTTTTTTGTCGGAAAAAATGTGGTAATATATAGATAATAATAAATTTGCGGAGGATTTTTTTATGGCAAGCATTGATTTTAAGCATACCCCCTACGGTGATTTGGCACTTATCAGTATGCGCGGTTGTGAGGATATTTCTTCTAAGGTAGATTACTATCTTAAGCAATGGCGCAACATTCCTGAGGACGAGTCCTTTGTAGTTTCTGCAAACTGTCCAAGATTCGGTACAGGTGAGGCTAAAGCCGTACTTAACCACACAGCACGAGGACTTGACGTTTATATTATTTGCGACTGCTTTAATTACAACGTTACCTACAAGATGTACGGTATGACAGTTCCTATGAGTCCTGATGACCATTTTCAAGAT
>CAZNTP010000091.1:0-6598 GCA_964575985.1 uncultured Ruminococcus sp.
CTTTATCACGACCACGGTCTAGGCAGTGCATTTACCGACTACAGTATGTATTTTTCTATGAATACCGATACCGAGGCGGTTACATATTTACAGCTTGCAAACGAGCTGATTCACGAATATAATCCTTTTGCAATTACGGTTGCAGAGGATATGTCGGGTATGCCGGGAATGTGTATCCCAATTTATGACGGCGGTTTAGGCTTTGATTTCAGACTTTCTATGGGTGTTCCTGATTTATGGATTAAACTACTTAAAGAGTATACTGACGATAATTGGGACATAGGCAAGCTTTGGTATGAGCTGACAAGCAGAAGACCTGAGGAAAAGAATATAGGCTACTGCGAGTCACACGACCAAGCGCTTGTAGGCGACAAAACAATTATGTTCAGGCTGTGCGACGCTGAAATGTATACAAAAATGACTAAATTTGCCGAAAGCCTTGTGATTGATAGAGGAATTGCGCTTCATAAAATGATACGTCTTGTGACGGCTTCCTTAGCAGGAGAAGGCTACCTCAACTTTATGGGTAACGAATTCGGTCACCCCGAATGGATAGATTTTCCCAGAGAGGGTAACGGCTGGAGCTATCATTACTGCCGCAGACAATGGAGTTTGGTTGACAACACCAATCTTCGTTATATAGAGCTTAATAATTTTGACAAAGCAATGATAAAGCTACTTAAAAAGAACGATTTACTTTCCTTAAAGGCTGAAAATCGCTGGATGCATCAGGATGATAAAATCCTAATTTACGAAAAAGGCGATACGGTATTTATATTTAATTTTCACCCTACAAAATCGTTTGACGGATATTTTGTGCCTGTTTCGCTTAATGGTACCTATAAAATAGTTTTATCTACTGATGACGGCGAATTCGGCGGTTTTTCGCGTGTAGATACTTCGGTTAAATATAAAACAGTTACAACCCCTGCTAATTGGGTCGGTTTTAAATGCTATTTACCGAACAGATGCGCTATTGTTTTAAAGAAGCAGAAATAACGTTAACCGAAAGGACTTTTTTATTATGTGTGATTTAAAAAATGCAATCAAACCAACAGTTTTTGCGGTAAGGGATGTTTATCAGATTTTTATTCCGTTGGAGTTTGAGGCTATTATTACGGTATCTGTCGGTGATGAAATTTTTTATGACGATTCAAACGGAATTCTTCGTTCCAACAGCTTTTTACATAAGGTTGAAATTCCAATGCAAGTGCTCGATAGTGCTGAAGAATACACCGTTATTTGCCGCAAAATGATAGAGCGTAAGCCCTATTTCCCCACAAGCGAAGAGCCTTTTGAGGTGAATTTCAAATTCAGACCCGTTAAAAGTGATAATATAAATATTTACCACATTGCTGATGCTCACAATATGGAGGAAGAGCCGATTAATGCAGGTAAATTTTTTGGTGATAAGCTTGATTTACTAATTCTTAACGGTGACATTCCAAATCACTCAGGCGAAATAGAAAACTTTAATTCTATTTACAGAATAGCCTACGGTGTAACAAAGGGCGAGATACCTGTTGTTTTTTCAAAAGGAAATCACGACACAAGAGGTATTCACGCTGAGGAGTTTTCACAGTACACACCAACCGATAACGGAAAGCCTTATTTCACTTTCAGGCTTGGCTCTTTATGGGGCTTAGTTGTTGATTGCGGTGAGGATAAGCCTGATAATCATGAAGAATACGGTAACACGGTATGCTTCCATAACTACAGATTAAAAGAGACTAAATTTATTAAAGATGTGGTTAAAAATGCTGAAAAGGAATATCTGGCTGACGGTGTAAAGCACAGACTGGTAATTTGCCATATTCCATTTATAAAGCAGTTTAACCCGCCCTTTAATATTGAAGAGGACTTATACTGCGATTGGACCAAAACAATCTGCGAAAATATAAAACCTGAGCTTTTACTTTTCGGGCATACACACAAAATCGGTATTCACGAGCCCGACGGTGATTTTGATTATTACGGTTACCAAAGCTGTACCGCAGTTGTTGGCTCTCAACCCAACGTTAAGGCTAAAACCTTTATCGGTTGCGGTATAACCTTAAGTGATGACAAGCCGAAGATTATTTTTAACGATGAAAAGCTAAACGTTATATAATATTTTATTTGAGGTGTAACATTATGGCATTTGAAACTAAATTAGTATCATCTCTTACTAAGGTTTATCCCGATAAGGTGAACGGCGAAGCTATAAAAAGTGCTTCTTTCCTTAAAAATGAGCCTTTTTCTTTTCAGGTGGCCTTTAAAAACTCTGATGACGAGAAATGGAATTCCTCATTTTTCATTAAAATAGAAAGTGATTTGGATATTAAACACATTTCTCAGTATAAAGTCGGCTTTATTCCCGTGATTTCAGCTGGACCTGTAAAAAAAGACGAGTTTTATGACAGAACAACACCCGGTCTTTATCCCGATTTACTTTATAAAAGAAATAACGAAGGTGTTGTTGAGAACGATGGCTTCTGGGAGCCAAAGCTTTACGAACAAAATGAAAAGCATCAGCTGATTTCAATTGCAGGCTCTTATCAGTCATTGTGGTTTACTATAAACGAAAACGGGGAGAGCCTTAAAAGCGGTAACCATAAAATAGATATAATTTTCTGTAGCTGTAGCTCGGGTAACGAAATTACAAGAGAAAGCTTAGAGTTAGAGATTATTGATTGTGAACTGCCAAAGCAGGAGCTATTATATACCTCTTGGTTTCACTGCGATTGTCTCGCCGATTTATACGGTGTAGAGGTCTTTTCCGACCGCCATTTTGAAATTATTAAATCCTTTGTAGAAGAGGCCGTAAAAACAGGTATGAATATGATACTACTTCCTGCCTTTACACCGCCTCTCGATACTCCCGTAGGCAAAGAAAGACTTACCGTTCAGCTTGTAAAGGTTATTAAGGGAAAAGGTGAATACAGCTTTGATTTTTCCTTAATGGAAAGATTTATAAAGCTTTGTCTTGATTGCGGAATTACCCATTTTGAGCATTGCCATTTGTTTACACAGTGGGGCGCTAGATCGGCACCTAAAATTATGGCATACGAAAACGGCGAATTAAAGCAAATTTTTGGTTGGGATACCGACTCTAAGAGTGACGAATACCGCAAATTTTTAAAGAGTTATCTACGCGCAGTTTTGCCTTTCTTTAAAGAAATAGGACTGGGCAACGATAATATATTCTTCCATATTTCCGATGAGCCTATGGAAAAACATCTAGACTACTATAAAAACGCTTTAGAGGTTGTAAAGGAAGAAATTAAGGGTTATCCGTCGGGTGACGCACTATCTCACTATAAATTCTTTGAGGACGGTAGTGTTTCAATTCCAATTGTTGGTGTTGAATCTGCCGAAATGGACAAGTTTATTGAAAACTGTGAAAATTTCTGGGTTTATTATACAGGAGAAACCTTGCATAGCGGTCTTCCAAACCGAATTGTAAGCACAACGGGCGCCAGAAACCGAATTTTAGGCACACAAATGTATTACACAGGCGCTAAGGGCTTTTTACATTGGGGTTATAACTATTATTATGATGTGTTAAGCCACGGTCTTTTTAATCCGGTGCAAAATCCATCAGGCTACAATGCTACACCGGGCACGTCCTTTATTGTTTACGGTGATACCGACGGTACAGCAATACCCTCAACCCGAATGAAAGTCTTTTACGAGGCAATAAATGATTACAGAGCCTTAAAAGCCTTAGAAAAACTTATAGGCAGGGAAGAGGTAAAGAAGATTATCACCGAGTATTTCGGCAAATTTACCTACAGAACCTGTACCGATAATGAAACACTGTTAAGCTTCAGAGAAAAGGTAAACCAAAGACTTATTACCGCTATAAATACATAGTAATTTTGAACGGCACTTAAAAAAGTGCCGTTTTTATATTGACAAAATAAAAAATCTATGCTACAATACATTTAACAATTAGGTTAAATGTTAAATAAAGGAGGAATTATCATGGGTCTACAACAGACGTTAAAAGCATTATCAGACCCAATTCGCCGTGAAATTCTTAATATGCTAAAGAAAGGAAGAATGGCGGCAGGGGATATAACCGATAAATTTTCTGTTACAGGCGCATCAATCTCGCGGCATTTGTCAGTACTTAAAGACGCAGATTTAATAAGAGATAAACGCGAGGGTAAATTTATTTTTTACGAGCTTAATACCTCTGTTTTGGAGGAAACATTGCTTTGGATATCTGATTTGAAAGGGGACAACACAAATGATTAAAAATAACAAATTAAAGTTTTTTATTTCTTCTTTAATAATTTTATTACCGGCACTTGTGGGTGTTTTGCTTTGGGATAAACTACCCGATACTCTTACAACCCATTGGGGTGCCGACGGCAATGCGGACGGTTTTAGTAATAAGTTTTTTGCGGTTTTCGGTTTACCTTTAATTTTATTATTACTTTTCTGGCTATGCGTGATAATAACAGCAAAAGATCCCAAAAACCAAGACCAAACAAAAAAGGCATATAATATGGTGATTTGGATTATACCTGTTTTGTCCTGCATTGTGAATAGTATAGTATATATTACCGCCTTTAACTATGAAATTAATATTAAAACAGTTATTGCATTAATGCTTGGTTTTATGTTTATATTCATTGGAAACTATCTGCCAAAATGTAAACAGAATTATACTATAGGCGTTAAAATTAAATGGACACTTCATAATGAAGAAAATTGGAATGCAACACACCGTTTTACAGGTAAGGTTTGGCTTATTTGCGGTATTTTGATGCTTTTGTGTTGTCTGTTACCTGAAAAAATATTTCTTTATTCATTACCCGTGTTAATAATACCCGTTGCAGTTCTGCCTTTCATTTTTTCTTACGCATATTACAAAAAACAGTTAAAAAACGGTACAGCTATAATAGTTAATACTCCAAAAACCAAATTTCAAAAAATTTCTACAATATGTGCTTTGGTTTTAATCGTAGTAGTTCTTATTGTTTTATGTTTCGTAATGTTTAGAGGAAATATTGAGCTGAATTTTAATTCCGATTCTTTTACTATTAAAGCGAGCTATTACAATGATTTAACGCTAAATTTTAATGCTATTGACAGTGTTGAATATCGCGATAACTGTAAAGTTGGTGAAAGAATCAACGGATTTGGAAGCGCAAGACTTTTAATGGGTAGTTTTAAAAATGCAGAATTCGGGAATTATACCCGCTATTCTTATATAGGAAGCAATGCGTGTGTCTTAATAAAGGTTGACGAAAAAATACTTGTATTAGGCGCAGAAACCGAAAAAGAAACAAAGACTCTATATAACAAAATTTCAGAAAAAATCAAATAACTATTTAAAAAAGGGGCTGCCTCACTTTTTCTTAGTGAGACAGCCCCTTAAATTTATTTAAAAATTGTTTTAAATGTAGGAATCATAGCCTGAGCAAATCTGTAAAAACCAAAATCGGTCGGGTGACAACCGTCAACCGTGCAGGCAAACCATTCGTCACCCGCAAAAAGTGAGGCGCCGTCTACAAAGTAAACATTTTTGTCGTCGTCTTTTTTGGCCTTAACAAAGGTTTCCATTATAACATTTCTTCTAGCATCATCAACAGTATTACCTATGTGATAATCGGGCTTCGAAAGCATTATATAAGGAATATCGGGATGTTTTTCGCGAATAGCCTTATAAAGCTTATAATGTGTGTTTTCAAGATGTTCTACAGTAGGTGCATTATGGTCATAGTCAGAAACAAATACACACATTTCAAGGCTTGCCAAATAATTAATCATTTCGTCCTCAGCCTTGCCGTTACCCGAAAAGCCTAGGTTTACATAATCTATATTAAGTGCTCTCGATAAGAAATTCTGATAACAGTTGCCCGGACGTGCGGCACATCCGCCTTGAGTGATTGATGAGCCGTAAAAAACAACGGGTAAATCGTTTATGTATTTTGCGGGTGATTCGAATTCTGCATCACTTTTGACACCGATATATAGTTTATTTACACCGTTATAAAGCGGAAAGTTTAGGACATAATCGGTCATCTCGTTAGTCCACAAATCTTTTAGGCTATCAAAACCTTTATGTGAAGAGGGGGAGGGGATAAACGTTCCAACAAAGCTTTGATTATTATTGCTGTATTTATATAAATCAAAGCCGCTTGAGCCGGTTATAGCCATGTGAGGCATAATATTCAGGCCATTCCATTCGCAGTGAATTGCAATATATGGCGAATTTGTTCTAAAGCGGAGTCTGATACCGGCGGTATTTTTAGATAAACCGAAAACACCCTCACTAACTGTTTTCGCAACCTCTAAAGGCATACGAATATAGGGCTCGGTATCGTATGCACCGTAAACCTCAAACGGAGCTTCAGCGGCATTAAGCCATACAATATCATCTTTAGATACGGTAGTTTCTACAGCCAAATTTTTATCAATTTCGGAAATTTTCAAAACAAGCATCCCTTTTTGTTAAAATTTTAACAATTTTATATTTTGAATTAATGAATAGGTGGATAAAAAAAGAAGTGCCCTGAGCTCGTAAAAACGAGTCAAGACACTCTGGCGTGGTGCCGGTGGCCGGACTCGAACCGGCACGGTATCGCTACCGGTGGATTTTGAG
>CAZNTP010000092.1:0-6522 GCA_964575985.1 uncultured Ruminococcus sp.
AAAATTTATAACCCCAAACCTCGCTTGAGATTTGGGGTTATTCGACAGACTGAAAGCTTGATGTTTTTTTAAACATCAAGCTTTGTTATTCCAAAAAGAAATAATAAAACAACATAAAAGGGTAAGCTTATACCACAAAGCAGTATTATGTAAACCAAAATGTTTTCTACACACAAAATTCTAAGCAGACTGTTGGATAAAAGTGTTACGGTAAGAGCCGAGATTAGCGGCAAAATGATTTCGTTTAAAATAGTAAATTTTGCGCCGCTTAATTTTACTAATCTTGATACGTTTAAAAGACAGGTAAGAAGATTTGAAAAATACATAATAATTATAAAGCCTTTAAGACCCGAAAACTGTAAAAATACAGTAACTAATACAATTCTGATGGCGGAATCCGAAACGGCAGTATAAAAGGTGTATTTTTGTTGGTCAAGTCCCTTTAAAATGCCGTCCGAAACACTGTCGAGATACATTAGCGGCACTATTGGCGACAAAGCCTTTAAAAGATAGCCTATGGTACTGTCCTTATAAATAAGAATTCCTATTTTATCTCCTGCAACAAAGAAGATTGCGGCAAAAATAAAACCTATAAGGGAAGTAAGCTTTAGTATTTTTTTTGTAGCCGACCGCACAATTCCCTTTTGGTTGCGCGCCGCCGCTTCGGACATTTCGGGTATTAGCAAAGTTGAGACCGAGTTTAGTATCGCTGAGGGGAAAAAGAGTATTGGCAGAGCCATGCCCTTAATCATACCGAACTGTGAAAGGGCGGAGTTACTGCTATGTGGGTATTTTGCCAAGTTTTTGGGCACTAAAATGTTTTCGGCAGTCCTGAGTCCGCTGTTAAGGTATCGCCCTGCGGTTATGGGAGCGGCAATATCCATTATTTTTTTTACTATTTTATAGGGCGGACGGCTTCTGCCGTTTAGTTTATTTAGCTTTTTACTGTCGCACATAAAGCTAATTCCAAGAATAAGACAGCCTAAAAACTCAGAAATTACGTCACCAAATAAAACTGCCGCACAGCAAACGGCAATTCCCTTATTTATAAAGGCTTTTACCAATAAAACCACTAATATTATCCGCGCCGCCTGTTCGGCAAGCTGCGCTACAGCCGTTGGTGTTGCCCGTCTTCGTGCAATAAAGTAGCCTCTAATACAGGACGAAACCGCCATAAAGGGTAGCGAAAAAGGCAAAATTTTAAGGGCAGGCACAGCGCGTAAGTCACCTAAAAATTTTGTTGCTATAAATTCTGCACCGAAAAACACTATACTTAAAGAAGCAAGCGCCGCCAAGAGAGAGATTTCTATACTTCGGCGTAAAATTTTTAAAGTCCCTTTTTTAGCTCCAAGAGCCATTTCCTCTGCAACAAGGCGGGTAACGGCGGTGCTTATACCCGATGTAGCAAAGGTGGCGGCTAAAACATAGACACTGAAAACCAGCTGATAAAGTCCAATTCCCTCACTGCCGATAAGGGCGGCGAGCCATACCTTAAAAATTATGCCTGCAAACCGTAAAATCAAAGAGGATGCGGTAAGTATTGCGGCATTTTTAATGAAAACAGTTTTTTTCACACTTTTCCCTACTTAAATTTTATTCTGTTTAATACTATGTAGTGGTAGGGGCTTAAAATAACTTGAAATATAGGCGTTTTTTTGGTATGATAAAATAGAAGAATTATAATTGGGCGGTGGTAATGTGAATTCACCCTTAGCAGATAGGCTAAGACCTAAAAAAATTGAAGAAGTAGGCGGTCAGAAGCACCTTTTATCAGAGGGAAAGGTACTGCGCCGAATTATAGATTCGGGCGAAATACCAAATCTTATTTTCTATGGCCCTTCGGGTGTGGGTAAAACCACCGTTGCTAACATTATTGCCGAAAATTGCGGTAAAAAGCTTTATCATCTTAATGCTACCACCGCATCAACCGCCGATATAAAGGAAATTATAAACAGTATCGGCACGCTGGACAGTCAGGGCGGTATTCTTTTATATCTTGACGAAATTCAGTATTTCAATAAAAAGCAACAGCAAATTTTGCTGTCATACATAGAAAACGGCGATATAACCCTTATTGCATCCACCACCGAAAACCCTTATTTTTATGTTTATAATGCTATTTTGAGCCGTTCGACAGTTTTCGAGTTTAAAACCCTGTCTGCAGAGGATATTTTGGAGATTTTAAACCGCGCAATAGCCATTTTAGCTGAAGAAAAGGGCAAGCAGATTAAAATAAGTGATGAAGCCAAGGGTAAAATAGCCACTGCCGCCTCGGGTGATGTGCGCCGTTCCCTTAATATGCTTGAGCTTAGCGTTTTGACAGCAGAGGTCGGTGACGAAATTATTATAAGTGACGAAATCACCGAAGAAATTTTAGCCTCTAATGCGGTGCGTTATGACCGCGAGGGTGACGAGCATTATGATATTATTTCGGCATACCAAAAATCAATGCGAGGCTCTGACCCCGATGCCGCAATCTATTATTTGGGAAGACTTTTAGCCGCAGGCGATTTGCCGAGCGCCTGCCGAAGACTGCTTGTGTGCGCTAATGAGGACGTAGGTCTTGCCTACCCGCAGATAATCCCCATAGTCAAAGCCGCGGTTGATACCGCTATGATGGTGGGACTGCCCGAGGCCCGACTGCCACTTGCAAATGCAGTGATTTTGGTTGCAATTTCGCCCAAATCAGTAAGCGGACACGATGCGATAAATGCCGCAATGCAGGATATTGAGTTAGGTGTTGGCGGCGATATTCCAAGACAGCTTCAAAACAAGCATTTTGACGGTGAGGATGCCGCAGTTAAGGGACAGAATTATAAATATCCGCACGCCTTCCCCGGACATTATGTAAACCAACAGTATCTACCCGATAATATAAAAGATAAGAAATATTATATTTACGGAGACAATAAAACCGAGTTTAAATTCAAGGAGTATTGGGATAATATAAAGAAAAACAGTAAGTGAGGTGTATAGCAGTGAAGGAATTTAACCTACCCCGCAAAACCCTTATTTTATGGCAATTTAGGAGTCTTTGCTTGGGGCTTCTGCTTACAGCCCTTAGCAGTTATTTTTATTTCAAGTTAAAACCATTTCTTATTTTATTATTAATAATAGCCGTTATTTTTATTATATTTACATTTGTGTATCTGCCGCTGTTCTTTAAGAGTTGTAAAATCAGATGCTCTAATGAGGCTGTTATACTAAAACGAGGGGTAATTTTTGAAAATACCCATATTTTGCCATTTTCACGTCTGATTTATACCCAGACAGTAACAACACCGATTGCAAGGCTTTTGGGGTTAAGGGCTATAACCTTAAAGGCGGCTCGCAATCTACTGTTTGTTCCCGAGCTTTCGGTTAGTGATGCTAAAGCCTTTCTGGCCGAGCTTGAAGTCGGTGACAGCCAATGAAAAAGGAATACAGAGCCCATCCTATTATGATACTGACCCTTATAAAGCCCTTTTTGTTTATTTTGGTGCTTCCGTTTATAAAGGCGGTTTTGCAGTATTTTATTGATAAACAGATAACCGATGTGTTAGGTCTTGAGCTCATTATCTTTGTAATTTTATCGGTAATAGCCTTTTTAAGATACCGTTCCTATAAAATTTGCATAAGCGAAGATACTATTACGGTGAACTTAGGGTTTATATTTCGACAAACCGCAGAAATCAAGCTTTCAAAGCTTTCATCGGTCAGAGCCACGCAAAACCCGTTGGATATGCTTTGCCGAGCTGTTACTGTAAGTATAAACACCGAGGCTGGCTCGGTTAACCGTTCGGATTTTAAAATTAAGATGTGGGCAAAGGACTGTGGGCAGATAACCTCTTATCTGTATGACGGTGAAGCGGTTTCCAAGGTGCGTTTCTCGGCATTAAGGGTGGCAATTCTTTCTGCCGCAACATCTTCGGCTTTTTCGGGAATAATTATCGGTATTCCCATAATTAACCGTGCAGGTAAGCTTTTGGGAATAGGTTTGAGCGATATGCTGCTTGATGAGCTTAATAATGTATCCTCAAGAATAGAAACCTATTTTCCGCCTGTTGTGAATTTGATGTCGCTTATACTGTTATTATGCTACGCGGTTTCCTTTGCGTATTCCTTTTTTAAGTATATCAATTTTAAATTGCTTTTAAATGAGGATAAATTAGAGGTGCACACAGGCTTTTTTACAAGGGTAAGAACTGCATTCAGAAAATCCTCGGTAAATGATGTAATGATTGTGCAAACACCGCTTATGATGTTGCTTAAAAGATATGCCATGAAGGTAAGTGTCGGTGGTTTCGGTGAATCGAAAAGTGAATCGCAGGTGGTAGTTCCTGCAGGAACCTATAAGGAAATAAAGGGCGATTTTGCCGAGTATTTTCCCTTTTTACTACCCGAGGGGGTTTCCTTAAGGGCAAAACGCAGTCTTTTATCCCAAAGCCGATTTTTGTTCTGGCCGGCAATATATTTAATTATTGTCCTAACGGCATCAATTGTTTCCTGTTTGTTATTTACCGATTTTACCCGATTTATCTTTTTTGTTACCTTGGTTTTGCTTTGTATAATATTTTATTATGCTTATATTTCGCTTTTTGAATATAAATACGGCAAAATAAAGTTTGGCAAGAGTGTTATGGCTAAAAGCACAAAGGGCTTCAGAACATGTAGACTTTACTGCCCCAAAGAAAAAATCGGTGAAATCGAAATAACAAGATTTTTTACTGATTTTTATTATAAAACCTGTAGAGTCAGAATTACGGTCTGTTCAGAGGGTGCGGACACTATAAGGGTAAGGCACCTCAATTATTATGAGGTAATGAGGGAAATTTATAATAATTTTGATCTCAAGTAATAAACAGAGCATTTCTGCAAAGAATAAGAATGTTTCACGTGAAACATTCTTATTTTTTATAAAGGAACATATATTATGGAAATACTTTTAAATTGCCTTAAAGCCTTTTTAGTGGGTGGCTTTATCTGCCTTATAGGTCAAATTCTTATTGATTATACAAAGCTCACCCCTGCAAGAATACTTGTTTCCTTTGTGGTAAGCGGCGTAATTCTAACAGCAATAGGCATTTATGAGCCAATAGTTCAGTTTGCGGGCGCGGGGGCTACTGTTCCACTAACGGGTTTTGGATATAGTCTTGCAAACGGTGTTAAAGAGGCTATTGCACAGTACGGACTTATAGGGGCACTGGTAGGCGGACTCACCGCTACGGCGGCAGGAATAACCGCATCTGTAGCCTTTGGGTATATAATGGCACTGCTTTTTAAACCGGGAGATAAAACTTAACAAAAAATTGCCGAAAGTTTCTAACTTTCGTCTTTTATATTATCCTTTACAAAAGGTTAAGTTATTGATATAATAAATTCATACTCAATGTTTCACGTGAAACATTAAAAAATATATTTTTGAATTGACATAAATATTTGGAGGTCCGTTATGGGCAAAATTATATCAATAGTTAATCAAAAGGGCGGTGTCGGCAAGACTACTACCGCAGTAAATCTTGTTGCGGCTATAGGTATGTCGGGCAAAAAGGTACTTCTTATTGATGCTGACCCACAGGGAAATACAACAAGCGGCTATGGAATTAATAAAAAAGAAACTAAAATTACTTCCTATGAGCTACTTATCGGCAAAGGAACTGCCGAAACTGCCGCTATACAAACCGAGTTTGAAAATGTAGATGTTGTGCCGTCCTCAATGAATTTGGCAGCTGCTGAGGTTGAGCTTATAGAAATTGAGCACCGCGAGGCACAGCTAAAAATGGCGCTGGCTACTGCCAGAGACAAATATGACTACATATTTATTGACTGTCCGCCATCCTTGGGGCTTATTACAATTAACGCGCTTAATGCAAGCGATACGGTTTTAGTGCCTATTCAGTGTGAATATTTCGCTCTTGAGGGACTTTCTCAGCTTATGGCAACAGTCCGTCAGGTAAAAAGACTGTATAATCCCACCCTTGAAATCGAGGGAATAGTGCTTACTATGTATGACGGCAGACTAAATCTTACAGGTCAGGTTGTGGGTGAGGTTAAGAAATATTTTGCCGACAAGCTGTATAAAACCGCAATTCCACGCGCCGTAAGGCTTTCGGAAGCGCCAAGCTACGGAATGCCTATTCAGTATTATGATAAGCGTTCAAAGGGCGCAGATGCCTATAATGATTTGGCAAAAGAATTTTTGAAGAAGAACAGGAGACACTGATATGGCAGTAAAAAAAGGCGGCCTTGGTAAAGGTCTTGATTTATTATTTAACGAAAATGCTACCGATAATAACGGTGCTGTAACCCTTAATATAAATGAGATTGAGCCTAACCGAAATCAGCCCCGAAAGGACTTTGATGAGGAAGCTCTCACAGAGCTTGCAGATAGCATTACAAGACACGGTCTTATACAACCTATTGTGGTCAAGCCTAATTTAGATGGCACATATATGATTATTGCAGGTGAACGCAGATGGCGTGCCTGCAGAATAGCAAATTTAAGCGAAGTGCCTGTAATTATTAAAGAAACCGATGATAAAA
>CAZNTP010000093.1:0-6421 GCA_964575985.1 uncultured Ruminococcus sp.
GGGCGTAGGTCGGCTAAACCCCGGCGCGAGAGTTCGAGTCTCTCCTACTCCGCCATAAAAACAGCACTGATTTAATTCGGTGCTGTTTTATTTTTTGTATCTATAACTCGAACTCGAGCGCCGTAGGCGCGGGCTTTGAACACGAGCGCTGCCTGTGGCAGACGAAGCGAGTGTGAAAAGGCGCAGCTGTCGATTTTTTCAGGCACTCCAAGCCGTAGAAAAAATCGGTAACAGCAAGAGGGCAATCGAGTCTCTCCTACTCCGCCATAAAAGCAGCACTGATTTAATTCGGTGCTGTTTTGTTTTTTATACTATTTAATTAGAATTAAAACATTAAAATCTTTACCGTTTCATAAACAGCGTTTATTTTACTTTACTTTTCTAAATTAATTGATATAATAGTCTTAAAATACAATATTGGGGTGCTTTTATGTCAAATATAAAATTTGTAAACGGTGACAAATGCCACGATTTGCTGACCGGCCAAGCTGAGAGAAAATTAGCCTTTAAAAAAGATAAAAACTATACCGCTTGGAAAGAAAATGTACATAAAAATTTATAGAGCTTTTGAGAATTCAAAAATGCGAGCAAAATATATGCCCGTTAAACATAGAAATTGAAGAGGATTACATGCTTGAGGGCTATCGCAGAATTCGTTTTACCTTTGAAAGTGAAAAGGGCAATACTGTCCCCTGCTATTTGCTGATACCCGATACAAAAAAGGAAAGCTATCCTGTAGCAATAACTCTTCAAGGCCACTCAACAGGCTTTCATAATTCGGTAGGAATTGTAAAATACGACCGCGATGCTGATTATAAAGACCGTGGTGCTTTTGGTCTGCAAGCGGTTGAAAACGGCTTTGCCGCACTTTGTATTGAACAACGCGGAATGGGTGAAAACCGTTCTTCTCGTTACGAGGGTATCGGCGGTCCGCATGCCTGCGCCGTTACTTCCCTTACAGCATTAAATCTTGGCAGAACAATAATCGGCGAGCGTGTTTGGGATGTAAGCCGTTCTATTGATGCCTTAAAGGAGTTTGAGCATTTAGGGCTTGACCTTGAAAAAATAATGGTTACTGGAAATTCAGGAGGTGGCACCGCCTCATTTTATTCCGCCTGCTATGACGAGCGAATTAAATACTGCGCGGCTTCCTGTGCTTTTTGTTCCTTTAAAGGCTCAATTATGTCTATTCATCACTGCGTTTGCAACTATATTCCCGATATTTGCGAATGGTTTGAAATGGAGGATATGGCCTGCCTTATCGCACCGCGAAAATTTACTGCTTTTGCGGGTGTAAAGGATGAAATCTTCCCTATTAAAAGTGTTGAAGAATCCTTTGAAACCGTAAAAGAAATATTCCAAGCCGCAGGTGTTTCCGACAAATGCCGTTTAGTGCCTATGCCTAAAGGACATTGGTGGTGTAAGGATGTTGTATGGCCCGCAATAATGGAAGATATAAAAGAGCTTGGTTGGTAAAATTTTATTTTAAAAACCTGTATCACAAAATTTAGTGATACAGGGGTTTCTTTATATTTCTTCAATTTTGAAAAGCAATGCATAGTAGCCGTTATCTTGAAGCTCAGGTTTCCACAAAGGAAGGGTTATATTACCGCCGTTGCCCTTAATTTTATTAAAGCTTAGTTCCTCTAACGCTTTACCGCTATTATCGGTTAGCGTAACGGTTAAATTATACTCTTTGTCTTCTTCTGTACCGAAAAGCGTAGGACAAATTTCAAAGCCCTGAGGTCTTAGAGCATCAAGACTGCTATCTGCCGCATAAAGCTTGTTATAGCCCTCTTTTAAGGTATAGAACGCAAATTTCGGGTATCCGTAGCAATCTATCGGAGGTTTTAAATAACCTGCGTCGTTAGCGCCGCCCATTAAACAGCACCATAACATTCCGTCGACACCGTGCTCGCGCATAACCTTAACATTAAACTTTGCCGCCAATGCCTGATACGCCTGACTCATTTCCCATTCTTCCTCTTTAAAGCGGAATCCTAAAACATCTTCGTCGGGTAATTCATAGGAATACTTATTGAAAAATTCTTTTGCCTTTGGCGAATTTGGGTTTTGCCTTGCAGTAACTGCAAATTCCGAAACGATATATGCGTGATTTTTGCTCTCAAAAAGTTCCTTTTGCATAGACCATTCTTGATTTCGCATCTTTCTCCAAGGTGTGCCGTAGCCGAGCAAAACCTCATAAGTATGAGCTGAGCGAACAACCAATTCATCTGTCCAATACCTTGAAGCTGTTACAGGGTTACCGAAATGGTCGGCAGTACCAGCATCATTATAAAAAGCGCAGCTAGGTCTTGGTATCATATCCCCTGCATAGTAAAGGTGTGAAATCGGGCTTAAAAGCCTTGTGGTATCGACAGTTTTTACCGCAGGCACAAAGGCTTCATAAATACGGTCAATATCAGATAGTGTCGGGTGGTATTCGTTAGTACCCTCCCACATAATAATTGAGGGATGATTAATTCGGTCCTTAACCTGCTTTAAATAGCCATCCTTAGCCGCCCAATAATCCTGCAATGCCATCTGCTCTACACTGTCAATATAGCGGGTAGTCCAGATAAGCATTAAGCCTATTCTGTCGGCAATTCTGGCATAGCGCTCATCATTTGTGCCATAGCCTAAAATATGAATACGCATGGTGTTGCCGTTCATACGTTTAACCATTAATTCTTGCCAGAGCACCTGCTCGGTTGTAGGGCAAATGTGCGTAATTGGGGTTTCACTATGAGGGGGCAGGAATTGCATTAAAAGTGCACCTGTCAGCACTATGGATTTGCCATTCAGTAAAAGCTTTCCGCCCTTTTGGCAAATAGTTCTGAAGCCCGTTTCACAAACCGCATCATCCACTACCTTACCGTCCTTATCGGTTGCAACAAGTCTTACTGCATAAAGATTAGGGGTTTCGGGTGTCCAAGCATCAGCATTAAAAGAAAGGGTGGCTTCTGCTTTATTGTTTTTAACATCAAGCTCGCCGATAAAGGCTTCGGTTTCTGCTTTTAGGGGAAAAATCTTTCTTATGTATGCTTTAATACTGCAATCGGTTGATACGTTCGCCATGAATTTACATAAAATATTATTATTCTCAACGCTTAAAGGCAAGACCTCAGCGTTGGTTATTTCAATGCTGTTATAGCAATCTATCCAAACGGTATTACAAAACCAACCGTTATGAGCATCCTTTTGTCTGTGCCAATTAAAAAGCACCTCGGGTGCGCGTGGGTCAACGATAATTTTTATATAATTTTTACCAGGTCTTAAGAAATCGGTAATTTCTGTTCTGAATGAATCAAATCCGTTAGTTTTTGCTACTAATCGGTTATTAATAAACACACTGCCCGAGGGGTCAAGCGACTCAATGTTAAGAAAAGCCTTTTTATCTGTAGGGCAAACAAATTCCTGTTCTAAAATAAGATACTTATTGCGGTTATCATAACCACCCACAGAAAAAGGTAACATAACCTCGCCTAGAGGCTCAATTTCTTTAACCTCACGGTTTCTTTCAAAAAAACTGTTTATAGCAGTTGTACCAAAAGTTAACGAGCTTGGTCTAAAACTCCACTCCCCTACGTTAAACATACCGCAACCGACAAATAATGTGTCAGGATTAAGCTCGCTTGATAATGCTAAACTGTCGCTCACAATACCGTTAAGCTCTACTGTAAAATCCTTTTTGCCTAGTTTTACCTTTACAGTCTGCTCTTTTTCAAACTCAAAATCACCTATGTACACATTTTTAAGGTGATAAGGACAGGTATTCCCAAGCCTTGCATAGCATCTGCCGTCAGAATAAAACTGTAGCTTTACAACATCTTCTATACCTGCGCGCAGTTCAACCGTTCTGCCGTATGTAGTGTCAAGAATACCACCGGGGATTTGCACATTATACTCCTTTGACATATTAAAGGAAAACCGAAATTCGCAAAGGCGGTCTTTATTGTCAAAATAATACGAAACGGAAGCTGTAGGCGGCAAATTATCGGTTTCAAAAACCACCCTGTTGTCATCTACCCTGACCTTATTGATGTAAAGCTGCCAGCCCTTATACTGCTGCGGTTTTTCCTGCAAAAAGGCATTCATTAGGTTTAGCTCTATTTTTTGCGATACCTGCGGAAGCGTTGATGACAGGTCAATTCCACCCATTTCACCCTTTAATTCTTCATCAGTAATTACTTCGCGAGAAATTTCGGGAAGTTTATAATAGTCTTTTAAAAACTTAGCATAGTTCTTCAAAAAGTCACGTCTGCTGTCAGCCGAAAAGCAATCGTCCCCCGTAAAATCGTTATGCTCTTTCTTAAAATCAGAACTGTAATAAAAAAAGTCATGTGAGTGAACTGTTTTCATAAAATTACCCTTAATAATATTTTTTTAGGCTGACGAGCTTAAACTCATCAGCCTAATTCATTGTAACACTGAAAAAATATTAAAACAATATAAAAAATTGTGCAAAATCTTCTAAAAAACTAATTTATTATTATTTTATTAAGTTTACCGCTTCAATGTTAGTGCAATAAATAATATCATCTCTGCCCGACAGCTTTTTACAAAGCTCCTCAAACGATGCCCAATCCTCTTCTGTAACAAACTCATAGCTATGTCCCCAAATATAAAACATCTGTATTTCTGTAGGATTGAAATTTATAAATTCATCAGCCAAATCGTTAATTTTTTCATACTTGCAGTGGCATGTAGGATTAAGCTCTAATAAATCCTTTGGAAGTTCAAAATTATATGTACTTTTTATAGTTCTGCAATAAGTAATACCGAGTTCTTTCAGTATTTCCTTAATCTGCGCATCAAAAGTACCGTAGGGGTATGCCATACCCAACATATCATAACCATATAATGCTTTTAATAGCTTTTTGTCAAGGAAAACCTCATTATAAGCCGTTTTATAATCAAGCTCTTCAAAATGAAGATGTGTATAGCCATGGCAGGCAACCTCGTGTCCGTTATATAAATCGGGATAGTCGGTATAATTTATATGGCGTACATCCTTTATATCGCAAAAACGCCATAGAACAGGATGGTTGCTAAGCTTTGCAGAATTAAGATTAAATGTACCCTTTAAACCGTAACGGTTAAAAATCTCAACAAGTCTTATATCATCAACATTGCCGTCATCAAAACTAAAGGTGAGTATCTTCTTTTTATTACCAAGCATTTAATTTTCCCTCTTTTCAAAAATTATAAAAACAGCCTTTGCTACTGCAAGCTTCCATTCGAGTCTTGTAGCCAAGCCCGCTATTTCTGCGTTATATGAAACGGTTTTATTATCAGTTGCAATACCGATAAAAATTTCCCCTGATACACTGTCTGCATTTGCAGGGTCGGTGTTGCCAAGTGTACCCGTAACACCGATACCTATATCTGTACCATAGAATTCTTTAGAACACTCTGCCATTGCAGTCGCTGTCTTGGCGGAATAAACACCGAATTCATCAATAATATTTTGTGGCACGCCGTTTAATATTTTAGCCTCGTTGCTATAGGTCACAAAACCGCCCTTTAAAACGGCAGAAGCGCCCTCGCTATCGGTTAGTAGAGATGCAATAAGCCCCGAGGTACAGCTTTCCATAGTTGAAACCGTCTGCTTTTTTTCTATTAAATCGGCAGTCAGCTTGTGGTATTCTGCCTCAATTTTATCAAGAGAAAATTGAGAATTTGAAGATATACAGGTTAAAACTTCACCGCAGGAATTTTTTAGTGTTAATTTATCTATCATATCTTAATAGCCCCGTATTATAGTATTAAAATTTCAAAGCACCGAAAGAAAAATCCGTCGGTGCTTCAAAAAATTCAAAAACTCATTAAACTATTTCAGCTATATCAAACAGCTTTTTAGGCAATTCTTCCTCATCAGCAGATACTGTAAAGAGGAATTCAACGTCATCAATTTTTGATACTCTCTCCAAGAATGCAACAAGCTCATCATAATTGCGTGTGCCTATGCGGAGTGTAGCATCGCCAAAGATGTGTGTAACGTCGTGGTTGCCGGCCTTAATACCGCTAACCATACCGTAATATTCACCGTAACCGGAAATGCCGTAAGCATCAGCGTCTATAAGACGTGCCTTATGTGTAACAGAAAAAGTTAAGGTGTCACCTTTCTCTATGCAAACAACGTTGCCCAGACTTTTAGCGGTTGCTTCATTAACTAAATCAACCAACTTTTTGGTTTTACCCGAACCCTTTTTTCCGATAATGAGTTTAATCATAAAAAATCAGCTCCTTTTATATTTCACTGCCAAAAGACAGTTGTTTCTTCCTTAAGCAGAGGTGGAGTATCCCACCATCGTTTAAAATTATTTACCAAGTCTGGCCTCAAGGTCAGCCTTCAAATCTTCATAACCGGGCTTACCAAGAAGCGCGAACATATTCTTTTTATAGCTTTCAACACCGG
>CAZNTP010000094.1:0-6267 GCA_964575985.1 uncultured Ruminococcus sp.
TGGTATTGCAGTGTTAATATGTCCAAGTATATTGCACTTATCGTTGAAACCCTTAACTATGATAATTCAATCAGCGGATTACTTGACCCTGCAGACCGCATCAAAAAGGTTGTAACAAAGTATAATGAGGGTAAATAATTAAATCTTCTTTTAACAAAGGGGGCATAAGCTATGTACAATGACGGCTTCAGGCTTAGGTACGGCTATGCCCCTATTGCAATTGGTGTCAGATTTTCCTTTGCTCCTACAGAAGAACATTTTCATAATGAAATAGAAATGCTCCTTATCGAAAAGGGCTCTTGTGAGATTAAAATTGGTAACAATACATACGAGGGAAAGTCCGGTGATTTGTTTTTTATAAATCCTACGGAAAAACATTCTCTTATAAGAAAAACTGAAAAAGATTATTTTCATAAATGCATTGTTTTTGATACCGAATTAATTGCTGATAAGAATGTAAGAGAAGCAATTTTAAACGGTGAATTATCAATACCTCACCATTTCAAAAGCGGTAAAGCTGATACTGCGGTTTTAACAGAAAGCTTTTTAAAGCTTTTTGAAGTGGTTTATAAGAATAAGTCCTCACTTTTGTTTGAGGGGACGATGCATATTTCTGAAATATTTTTGCATTTTGTAGATAATTCGTTATTAGTTCAAAGGTTTGAGAACAAAAAAGAAAAGATATTTTATTTAAAAACAGTTAAATACATTTCCGAAAACTACGGTAAAAAGTTTTCCTCTAAGGATATTGCCGATGCACTTTTTTATACACAAAACTATTTTTGCCGCGTATTTAAAAAGTGTTTTGGTGTTTCCTTAACCGATTACCTTAATATGTATAGGGTATATAAGGCTAAAGAAGCCTTGTTGCAAGGGAATTTTACTGTTGCGGAAATATCCGAAAACTGCGGCTTTGAAAGTCCTACATATTTTGCACGTATATTTAAAAAGCATATTGGTATGACTCCTACTGAATTCCAAAAGGTTAATGCAGTTCGTTGAATAGGATAAATAAGTACTAATGCCTTTCCTGATTTAGATGTTAAAATTAATCAGGAAAGGTTTTTATTTATTTTAAGGAGGAAAACAAATGCAACTAAGTAAAAATGTTATTCGTTTTTTAGCACTAATTTTAACGTTTGCAATTCTTACAGCTACTGTTGGTGTACAGTCGGCTTTTGCGGGTGGGGCTTCTTCATATTATTGGGATGGTTTAACACTTACTGAGCCGCATGATTTGGGAAACGGTAATTTTGCGGTTTCTAACGCCTCACAGTTAGCTTATGTTATTAAAAACGGTGGTGGCGAGGACAATACTTACACACTGATGTGCGATATTTATCTAAATGATTTAGATAAGGTGAATTGGACAGACGGAACTGTAGATGAAGATTATACCGTTAATGATTGGTATTGGGGAAATGAGGTTCCTGCATTTACAGGTACATTAGACGGTAACGGTTATATTGTTTACGGTCTGTATTACAATAGTACAACCTCGATTTATAATTGCGGCGCGGGTCTTATACCTGAGATGGCAAAGGCTACTGTCAAAAATATCGGTATAAAAACCTCTTATATAGGTTTCAATGACACTTATTATGGCGCGGCGGCTCTTGTGGGCAAGACCGCACAAACTGCAGAAGGTGTAATCAGTTGTTGTTTTGTGGGTGAAGATGTAACTGTAAACGGTTATGATGTTGGTGCAATTGCAGGCGGCGGCAACCCTGCAGGTGAGGTTATTATTGAAAACTGTTATTCATTGGCAACTTTAATAGGTGAGCGAAAGGTGGGAGCCTTTACCTCTAACTCTTTTGGACTTCTTGAAGACGGTTCACCTAAATTTAAGATTAATAATTGCTACTGTTTAGGTAAAGCTTCTAGCTCAGATTGGCAAGCACCAAGGCCTACAAATGTTTATGCGACTGCAGCAGGTATGAATGCAACGGTTGTAACTGAAGAAGCGATTAAAGCTGCAACTGCAGTTGATACACTTAAAAATTTTGATTTTACAAATGTTTGGATTACTACAAGTTCATATCCTGAGCTTAAAGTTTTTCATAAATACGAGGTTTGGGACGGAACAACCGAAGAGCCTACCGATTTAGGTGACGGAAATTATGAAATCTCTACCCCAGAACAATTGGCTTATGTTATTTTAAACGGCGGTGGCGAGGGGAATACCTATTCGCTTACATGCGATATATACCTTAACAATTTAAGCAAGGTTAATTGGTCTACAGGTGAGGCAGATTCGGGTTATACACCTAACACTTGGTATATGGGAAATGAGATTCCCGCCTTTACAGGTACATTAGACGGAAAAGGTCACGCAGTTTACGGTGTTTATTATAATTCCAATACCGAAGTATATAACTGCGGTGCAGGTCTTATTGCCGAAATGGGTGTTGCGAATATTAAAAATATCGGTGTAGAAACTTCATATATAAATTTTGTGGATACTTACCATGGGGTAGGTGCGCTGGTAGGAAAAGCCACCAGTACCGGTGAGGGTATGATTTCTAATTGCTATGTTGCAGATGATGTAACCGTAAAGGGTTATAATGTTTCGGGTATTATTAGTGGCGGTGACCCTGCGGGTAATATTATTATCAGCAATTGTTATTCGTTAGCAAATTTGTCAGCTACAAATTTTGTAGGTGCATTAGTGGGTAATTCTTGGACCTCGAGTGAATTCACAATTGAAAACTCATATTGTGTTAATATGGCAACCTCGGGTGACTGGAGACCGCCTACAATGACAAATGTATACGCAACAGTTGCAGACCCTAAGGGTTATGCTACTGTTGTTGCTGAGGAAGAAATTAAAGGTCTTGCCGCTACCGAAGCTCTTAAAAATCTAGATTTCGATAATATTTGGTATGCTGTAGACGATGGAAACAAGTCGCCGATGCTAAGAATACGCGGTTTGGCTATTAGAGACGTTGACGGTGATGGTAAAGGTTTTGAAGAGGTTGATTTTGTGGCGCTTAGAAATTCTATTTTCGGTACAGAAAAGAATGTGAACACAGATTTTAATTATGACGGTGCAACAGACATTTGCGACTTGGTTGTATTTGATAGCAACAACATATTATCTGCAAGCGGTGATAAATATTATTCTATTTCAGATTTAAAGGCGGCAAATCTTTCTGTAGGTACAATAGTTGATTTATCAATTAAGCCTTATTCTGTAGGGAAATATAAGATTGTAGAAGACACTGCATATACCGCAAACGGATATTCAATTTTATCGGTTGACAGCGGAAAATTTGCGGTTAGATACTATGGCGAAAATGCAGTAAATAATTGGAATACCGAAGACCTAAACGGCGGTTTTGTAGCGCATAAGGCATTTAACGGTTATGTTGACCGTTGGATAGTTGGCGAGGGCGGTACTAAAGGTACATATCCCGATAATACCTTAGAGGGTGTTGAGCACGCAGTAAGACTTGGCTACAGGGTAGTTGAAATTGATATTACTGTCACTAAGGACAATGTTTGGGTGCTGAGCCACGATGCCAATACAGGCTCGCTTTATACATCTGCTAATAGCGCTAATTCACAAAATATGCGGGAAGTAACCTATGATTCTATCAAGGATATGCCTATTTTAAGGCAGACATATTATACAGGCGGTTGGCCTACTTGGGAATTCTCAGATGACATTAAAAAAGAGTATATTCCGACACTTGCAAGCGTGTTTGAAAGCCAAAAGGATACTGACACCTACTTTATTCTTGATAATAAGTATCTTACCGATTATACATTTACAGACGAACAGATGGATGCTTTAGCGGCGGTTATTGAAGAATACGGTATGGAAGAACGCTGCGCCGCCTATGCCGCTTGTCTTACACCGTTGGCAAAAAGATTATCGAATATCGGTGTTGCATATTCGGCTATGCCGTCATCTGACGAGGAAACAGCCGCAAATATTATAAAATCGCATAAGAATTATATAATGAGTGTAAGCGATACCCAGTATACCGATTATTTAGATTTTTGTAAAAATTATGATATTCCGCTTGCTGTCTGGATGACTGATGATTATATTCACGCGGAGGAACTGTTCAGTCAAGGTGTTGACTATGTACTTACAAACTCAATAATCACCGCTGAGGATTTAACACAGTGCGGCTATAAGATTGTGGACAGTATTGGTACTCAGCAAATAATTAATTCCTTAAGCTTTGAGGGTACAGGAACTAATGCTGTTGCAGATAATTCTGTAACCCTTACTTCTGATGATACCTATTCAGCACAGTTTACACTTTCTTATAGCGGTATGGGATTAAAAGCGGGCGACGTTTTAGCCCTTACTCTTGATAGTGAATTGCTAAGCGGTACTGCAGGTGTTAAAATTTGCACAAGTGATGGTGTTCGTTGGTACGAAAAGAACTGTGATGGCACAACCACACTTTACTATTTGGTAAATGACAGTTATACCTACGATTTGATAGCATCTTTAACCGTTAACGGCGGTGAGGCAATGTTTAGCAATATGACACTTACACACTACCGTGAAACTGTCCGTAGCGGCTTGTCATAATGAAAGGAGAGAACACTATGAAAAAGATTATTAAAAATATTTGTGTGATAGTTTTAAGTATTGCTTTTATTTTCTCCTTAACCACTACGGCATTTGCCGCTGAAAACTCGGTTACTGTAGCCCTTAAAGGTGAAAACTGCGGTCTTACCGCAGGAGCTGTTTACAAGGTGACACTATGTGTATCGAATGCCACTGTCGGCGGTCTTCAGGGCAGTGTGAAATTTGATACCGCAAATTTTGATTTTCAAAATGTTACTGTGCCTAACAGTATCGCTAAGGTTAACAGACTGACAAAGGAAAGTAGCGATGTTACTACTTCAAAGGATATAGTTGTTGTTAATGAAGCCTTGGGTACAGTGGATTTTGTAGTTTTATCCGACAAAACAAGCACTGAGCTTTTAACCTTAAACTTTAAGGTTAGTGAAAATGCTACTAATATAAAGGTATCTGAGTTTTCACTCACTAATGTTAAGGTTTCACAAAGTGGTGGTGCTAAACAGGTTGAAACGGTTGGTATTACAAATATTACGGCTTCGGCTCACCAATACGGCGAATGGACTGTAACTAAAAATCCTACTCTTTATACTAAAGGTGAAAAGAGCAGAACCTGTTCTGTTTGCGGAAATACTGATACTGCTGAAACCGATAAACTTTCTGCATCAAAGGCAGAAATTAAGCTTATAGGTGCTTCAAGAATTGTATTAGTTAGTGAAGAAAATCGCGAATACAGTCTTGACGGTGCAGCTTGGCAAAGCAGTAATGTATTTATAGGTCTTACTGCGAATACCTCTTACAGTGTGTATTCAAGACTTATTGATTCTTCAAGCGGTGAGGCTTCGGGTGTATCTGAGCCATTAACAGTTATTACTACAGATATTGACTGTATCGTTGGTAAAGCTCAGGCAGAAGACCTTTCAGGTATTCGCAAGGTTTTGATTTTCGAAGAAAAATATGCTTGGGCTGATGTAAACGGTGATTCTATTATTGATGTGAGAGATATTATAAGGCTTAAAAAGGTCGCCGCCGACTATTACGATAAGTATGAAATGGGCGATTTTAATCACGACAGTGTTGTAGACAGTACCGACTATACTATACTTTCTAATTATCTTAACGGAAAAAGCGAAAGCATTAATTCGTATATCGGCGATGTAAATGGTGATAATTTACTTGACATTAATGACCTGAATGCATTGAATAACTAAATAAAGGACGGCGAAAGCCGTCCTTTATTTCATTTTTCTAAGATTTTCAATTTTATCACGTAAAACTGCGGCAAGCTCAAATTCAAGTATTTTTGCCGCCTGCTTCATTTCGGCGGTCAGGCGCTTGATTTCAGCTTCACGTTCCATACGGGACATTTTTGATACAGGCTTGTCATTGTTCTTTTTACTACCTATTTCAATAATATCGTGTACATCCTTTATAATGGTTTTGGGTGTTATTCCGTTTTCCTCGTTATACTGCTGTTGAATAGCGCGTCGACGCTCGGTCTCACAAATAGCCCTTTCCATAGAGGGCGTTACACTGTCGGCATACATAATTACTGTGCCGTCAGCATTTCGCGCCGCTCTGCCGATAGTCTGCACAAGAGAGGTTTCGCTTCTGAGGAAGCCTTCCTTATCGGCATCAAGAATTGCTACTAACGATACCTCAGGTATATCAAGTCCCTCACGCAAAAGGTTAATACCTACAAGCACATCAAACTCGCCAAG
>CAZNTP010000095.1:0-6171 GCA_964575985.1 uncultured Ruminococcus sp.
AAAAGGGACTCAGAGAATGTACCGCTAAGGGTGTGCTTGCAGGCTACCCCGTAGTAGGCGTTAAGGCAGTTCTTGTTGATGGCTCTTATCACCCTGTTGATTCATCCGAAATGTCCTTTAAAATGGCAGCAGGTATCGCCTTTAAAGAGGGTATTCCCCAAACCTCGCCTGTACTTCTTGAGCCTATCGGCACACTTAAGGTTTTAGTTCCCGATGAAATGCTCGGTGATGTTATCGGCGATATAAACAAGCGCCGCGGCAGAATTATAGGAATGAACCCTGCAGAAAACAAGATGCAGGAGATAATCGGTGAAGTGCCGATTGCCGAGATGTCGGATTTCTCGACCGCAATGCGTTCTATAACCCAAGGTACCGCTACCTTTACGCTTGAGATGGCAAGATATGAGGAAGTACCGCAAAACATTGCGCAGAAAATTATAGAAGCCGCAAAGTAAAATTGTAAAAGGGGCTGTCTCACTAAGAAAAAAGTGAGGCAGCCCCTTTTAATTTTTGGAATATAATGCCAACATTTCGACAGGTGTCGCGGTTGACAATTCTGGGCTTAAATGGTACAATAAATATGAACATATTTTAGGGAGAAACAATATGAAAAAAAGAATTTTTTCTATATGTATTATTTTTTGCGTTATCATCGGTATGCTGTTTTCTGTTCCCACAGTTTCTGCCGCCGAGATTAAAAAGGGCATTATAGAGATTGCTAGCGTTGAAGGTGAAGTAGGCGAAGAGGTTGTAGTACCTATTGCTATTAAGGAAAACCCCGGAATAATGGCGGTTACGGTTTCCATAACCTATGACCCCGAAGTTCTTGAATACGTGAGCTATTATTACGGTAATGTTTTTAATGATTACACCGTTGCCGCACACCCCGACAGAAAGCTTATACGCCTTGTAATTTGTGATACACGTAACAAGAGAAATGACGGTAATATTATAAGCTTCAGATTTAATGTTACCGATAAAGCTAAGGCGGAGTTTACAAAAATTAATCTGGAATACAGCAAGGGTGACCTTTGCAACTGGAATCTTGATAAAATTATGCCCGAGGTGGTTTCGGGCGGTGTAGAAGTTGCTTTTAACGGAGAAAACTGTCCTCATAAAAAATACGGCGAGTGGAAGGTAATTTCTGAGCCTGCTTGTAAAGAGGTAGGCGTAAACGAGAGAGTTTGTGATTTTTGCGGACATAAGGAGTACAAGGAAACCTCACCGATAGGTCATACATATTCTGAGAATTGGACAGTTGATAAACCTGCTACAGCGGAAAAGGACGGTACAATGTCACGTTACTGTATTCGTTGTGACGATTATGTTGACCGTATAACCTTTAGTCTTGAACAGAGTGAGAAAGAGGAAATCGACAACATCATTTGGGAGGATGTTGCCGATAAGGAAACTGCCGAAGAGATTTTTAAGGAACAAAACCCAGGCAAAAAGCCAACACAAAACACTACTTCAATCAAGGACGGCTCAAGCTCTAAGGATAAGACGAGTTCCGGTAGCTCTTCTGCCGGTAAGGATGAAAAACCAAAGGACAGTTCAAATAATACAGAAGAAAGTAATTCATCCGAAAAACCCACTCAGAACCCCGAACAAAATCCCAATTCCGATGAAAAGCAAGATTCTTCAACCACCGAATCAAAGCAAGAGTTGTTGGACACAGATAAGATTTTAGAGGAGCTTTTCCCTGAAATCGAAACCGCCGACGGCGAGACAGTAAATGTTTATGAGAAGTTATTAGAGGCCTTTCCCGATTTTGAAAAAACACTCAAAATATCACAAGCATTTATTATAATACTGCTATTTATAATCGTTTTTTAGTGAGATGAATTTCTAAAATATGAAGAACATTTTTAAAAAAGTTGTAGCATTTATCGTTGTTATAGGTATTTTGTTGACAGGTGTGTTTGGGATTAACACTTCGGCAGATACTGTGGATTTGCCCGACTTTACACCTTTGGCAATAAAAACCGCTATAGCCGACGGTGAAATTGATTTAACCGATGAGCTTTTGCGCAAGCTTCAAATTTGTGATGCGCTTTATAACAGTTTTTATTCGTTAGAGAGCAGTATTGATTTAAGCGGTCTTAAAATTGATTATGCTACCGAGTCGGCTCTGCTTAATGAATGTATCAATTATATTTTAAATCACTCTGACCTTTTTCAAGCAAGACGGCTTTTGAGTGGTAGAGGAATTAAAATTTATTGTACTGTTGATTCTGACGGAAATCCTCTGTATTATAGTAAAATAATGCCCGATTATGCTACGAATACTATTGACGAAAGCGGCAACCCGATACTTGATTGCGAGCTTGCAAGGGCAGAGACGGCAGAGTATGAAGAGCTTGCAAATGAATTGGCCGCAAAAATACCCCAAGATATATCGGATATAGAAAAAATGCTTCTTCTTTATGACTATATAGCCCTGAATTTTGAATATGACACAAATTATACGGATGAAAGCTATGATGCATACCATTTCCTCAAAAATAAAATAGGTGTGTGTGATGCTTATGCCCAAACCTACAACAAGGTGCTTGAGATGTGGGGTATCCCTGTTTTAAAGGGAATATCCGATACCGACAATCACGCTTGGAGTATAGTTAAAATAGATGGGAATTATTATCATATAGATACTACTTGGGCTGACCCTACACCCGACAGAAGCGGCAAGGTAGATCATAATTACTTTTTAAAAAGCACCGCAGCGATTCCTGTTAACGATGAGGGTAAAGGGCATAGTGATTGGTATATAAAAGAAAGCTTTTTAGGTCTTAATATTACCTGCGACAGTGATACCTTTGACAGCGGTTATCTTTGGAGGGATGCTGCATCAGCCTTCGGCAGTTATAACGGTGAGTATTATTATATTGATGATACAACCGCCCAAAATCAAGCCGCTACTACAGGTAAAGTTAGTGCAGTTATAAGAAAAACCAAGGATTTTAAAACTGCCGAGGATGTTAAAAATATAGATACTCACGCTTGGTTTGATACAAGCGGCAGATATATATTGTTAGATTATAACTCGGGGCTTTATATGATAGGCTCTCAGATATATTATAATAGTGCTGATACGCTTATGTATTATGATGTTAAAAACGGTAACAGCGGTACTGTTTTTAAGGTAGAAAATTCAAACATTGTAAGCTTTAATTATCTTGGAAACGGCAAATTTCAGTACAATGAATTTTCTGTAAAAGGTTCAGCTGCTGTGCTTACAAAAAAGGAATATACGCTTTCCGATATGGGCTCAATCAGCAATAAAGAAACCACCGCTTTGGCGGATGATTTGATTTCGATGAGAAAATATCTCTATAACGAATATAGCACCGACCTTTGCCTCTTAAAAGGCGATGTTTCTATGGATGACGGCAAAATAGATGTGCGCGATTTGGTTGCACTAAAAAAGTTAGCAATAGCGTAGATGAATTTTATAAAATGCAACCATAAATGGTTATATAAATATAACAAAAAATGAGCATAATATTGTAGTGGGTGATGATATTATGTTTAAGATAAATAATGAGTTTAAAAGTGCAAATATCTCTCGTACTGTTAGATTTACAGAGCCGATTTTTGAAAAACTTAATGAAATTGCAACTAAAAATGAAATTTCTTTTAATTTGTTAGTGCTTCAATGCTGTAAGTATGCGTTGGACCATTTAGAAGATGAAGATATGTGAAAAAGAAACCGCCTCACTAAACAGTGAAGCGGTTTCTTTTCGTATGTATGTCCAATAGAGGAGGAATTGGCTATACGGTTAGCTGTTGCTAACTGAATATATAATACACTAAACACATTCATTTGTCAAGAAGAAATAAAGAGGTAATTTTTGTCACCGCGGCAGTTTGGGTAGTATTTATTTTAGTTGAATATTGACAGCTATCTTTCTTCTATGGTAATATCAGTATAGCATAATTTTTAGTATATAGAAGTCAGGTAAATCTATATGATAAATGAAAAAATGAAACAGGCTTTAATAGCATTAGGAATAAAAGGGGATGATACCGTTTTAATGCATAGCTCGCTGTCATCCTTAGGGTTTGTTGAGGGCGGCGCCGAAACGGTTATTGATACACTTTTATCGGTGCTTAAAAACGGCACACTTTTGGTGCCCGCACTTTCTTATATGACAGTAACTCGCGATAATCCTGTCTTTGATGTTAAAAACACGCCCTCTTGTATAGGGGCTATCAGTGAATATTTTCGCAAAAGAGAGGGCGTAATCCGCAGTCTTCATCCGACACATTCGGTTTGCGCAATTGGCAAAAATGCGAAAGAAATGCTGTCCCACCATCTTGATACCGACACACCCGTGGGGCCGAATTCACCCTTTGCGCTTTTGCCTAAGTTTGACGGCAAGGTGTTAATGCTCGGTTGCACTCTAAGACCTAATACCTCTATGCACGGCGTTGAGGAAACGGCAGAGCCTTGGTATGTGCTGACTAAGGATAAGACTGAATTTACACTCATTGATGAAAACGGCAAGGAATATAAGCAGAGCTACCGTTGTCACAATTTCGGTGTGACAAAAATGGCTCAGCGCTATGAGCGTCTTGCTAATGCGATGGATATTCCGCACGGCAAGGTTTTAGAGGCTGATTGCTGGCTGATACCTGCACGTGAGATGTGGAAGGTAGGCAGAGAAAAGCTTCTTGAAAACGAAGAATATTTCGTAGAGCCATATTAATATATAGGAGAAAACTATGAAAATAAACGGTTTTCAAAAATTAACATTACTCGATTACCCCGAAAAAATGGCCTGCATTATTTTTACTACAGGCTGTAATTTCCGTTGCCCGTTTTGCCACAATGCATCCCTCGTGACACATATAGACGATTCCCTTACCTATACTGAGGAAGAAATTTTCTCATATTTAGAGAAACGCCGCGGCTTATTAGAGGGGGTTTGTATTTCGGGCGGTGAGCCGCTTTTACAGCCCGATATAGAAGAATTTATTGTAAAGGTAAAGGAATTGGGCTACCTTGTAAAGCTTGATACAAACGGCAGTTTTCCCGATAAGCTTATTGCCTTGGTGAACAAGGGGCTTGTTGATTATGTCGCAATGGATATTAAAAACTGCAAAGAAAAATATTCACAGACCGCAGGGGTTAGTAATTTTAAAATAGAGGACATAGAGAAAAGTGTCGGATTTTTGCTTAAAGGCACTGTGGGTTATGAGTTCAGGACAACTGTAGCCGAGGGCTTGCACACTGTAGAGGATATAGAAAAAATTGCCGATTGGCTTTCGGGCGCTAAAAAATATTTCTTGCAAAATTTCACTGATTCGGGTGATATTATAGGCGAAAAAATGGCTCCCTTAAAAAAAGAAAAAATAAATGAAATGTGTGAGACCGCATTAATAAAGGGTTTGCAGGCAAAAATTAGAAATTACGATTAAAAACCACAAGATATAGTAAAAATAGGGGTTGACTTTCTACTATATATACATTATAATGATATTCGCTTCCCGAGAAATTGCTTGAATTTCTCGGAAAAGCCGATAAAAATCGGCTTCTGTTTCAATTAATGGTTTAAAACATTAATTGAAACTTCGGTATCATTGCAATAAATATGTTCAATTACCTTTGGTAATTGTTTGCGAATTCTTTGAATTCGCAGTCGAAATAAGCTAAAGCCTTATTTCGACATAGACATATTTATTATAATGTAACACGCACACTAAAAATCAGGTAAAAAGGAGAGTAAAAGAGTAAAGATGTATAATGTAGTAAAAAGAGACGGAAAGATAGCTTCCTTCGACCTTTCTAAAATCAGCTCTGCTATCACACAGGCATTCGAAGCCTGCAACAAACAGTATAATTCTAATATAATCGATTTTTTGGCGCTTAAGGTAACTGCGGAATTTGAGCCTAAGATTGAAAATCAGGCAATCGCTGTTGAGGACATTCAGGACAGCGTTGAATCCGTACTTATTAAGGCTGGCTACGATGATGTTGCTAAGGCATACATTATCTACCGCCGTCAGCGTGAAAAAATCCGTAACCTTACCGCTACTATGGTTGACTATAAGGCTATTATAGACAACTATCTTAATGTTAATGACTGGCGCGTTAAGGAAAATTCAACTGTTACATATTCTGTAGGCGGTCTTATTCTTTCAAACTCGGGCGCGGTTACAGCTAACTAT